>JBEKNG010000505.1:0-4867 GCA_049523075.1 Paraburkholderia sp. | reverse complement strand
GCACTTCAGCAAAAACACTCATGGCGCACGAGCCCGCTTTCTGCTCACGCCCCGGACAGGCGGGTGACAGCCCCCCGGAGACGACCGCAGGCCCGCACAGACTAGGCCACACAGACGACAGTCCCGTGACAGCGACAAAGCGGCGCCCCACCCGGCGCTACGCGGGGCGGCGAAGCGCCAGCGGCAGTCAGTGGCAGTCAGTGGCAGTCGGCCGAGCCACGCGCCCCAACAAGGCCGTCAACAAGACGGTCAACCCTTGCAAATGCGCGCCGGCCCTGGGCTCGGGCGTCTTTCCGCCGCCCACTCACCACGTCTCGTGCATCACCATCAGCCGCATCTCGGTCATGTCCTCTATGGCGTAACGAATGCCCTCGCGCCCCAGCCCAGAGTCCTTGACCCCACCATACGGCATGTTGTCCACCCGGAAGGACGGCACGTCGTTGATCACAACACCGCCCACGTCCAGCTGGTCCCACGCCTGGTGAGCATGCGCAAGCGAATCCGTGAATACGCCCGCCTGCAGGCCGAAGTCGCTATCGTTGACGGTCTCGAGCGCCTTCCCGAAGTCGTCGAAGCGCTCCAGAATCGCCACCGGGCCGAACGCTTCCTTGCGGTACAGGTCCGAATCGCGCTTCACGTCTTCGAGCAGCGTCGCCTCGAACATCGCGCCTTCCACCTTGCCGCCGGCCACGATCTTCGCGCCGTCCAGTACCGCGCTCTCCATCCAGCCGGCCAGGCGCCTCGACTCCGACTCCGAGATCATCGGTCCGACAAACGTCTTCTCGTTCTTCGGATCGCCCATGATCAGCGAAGCGGTCTTCGCAATCAGCTTCTCGCGCAGCACGTCGTAGATGCTCGAGTGGATGAGAATGCGCTGCACGCCAATACAGCTCTGCCCCGACTGATAGAACGCGCCGAACGCCAGCCGGTCGACCACATAGTCGAGTTTGCCGCCCTGATCGCCGTCCACAATTGCCGCGGCGTTACCGCCCAGTTCCAGAATCACCTTCTTCTTGCCGGCTTTTTTCTTCAGATCCCAACCCACTGCCGGTGAACCGGTGAAGGACAGCAGCTTGAACCGTTCGTCAGTCGTGAACAGGTCCGCGCCGTCCCGATGCGCCGGCAAGATCGAAAACGCGCCCTTGGGCAGGTCCGTTTCCGCGAGAATCTCACCCATGATCAGCGCCCCGACCGGCGTGCGGCTCGCCGGTTTCAGCACGAACGGCACGCCTGCGGCCAGCGCCGGCGCCACCTTGTGCGCGGTGAGGTTGAGCGGAAAATTGAACGGAGAAATGAACGAGCACGGCCCGATCGGCACGCGTTTCACGTACCCGTGATAGCCCTTCGCACGCGGCGAAATTTCCAGATTGATGATCTCGCCGTCGATGCGCACCGCCTCTTCCGCAGCCACTTTGAACGTGTCGATCAGACGCGTGACTTCGCCGCGCGAATCGTTGATCGGCTTGCCGGCTTCGATGCACAGCGCCATCGCCAGTTCGTCATAGCGCTCACGAAACCGGCTCACGCAGTGTCCGAGCACCGCCTGGCGCTTGAACGGCGGAAAGACGCGCAGCGCGGGCATCGCCTCCACCGCGTGACCGATTGCCTTGTCGATTGCTGCGGCGTCCGCCATAGCGACGCGGGTGGCCACCTCGCCGCTGAACTTGTCGGTGACTTCGAGATCCGTATTGGCCGCCACAGCAACATTGGCCAGGTAGTACGGGTAAGTCTTTTTCAACATGACACGTTCTCCTTGATGCGATCTGTCCCAACCGGTTTCATGCAGCAAGCCGCATGCCCCGCCCGCGTTCAGAGTTGCGCGCTCAGACGCTTGATCTCGCGGTTCAGCACGCGCTCGTTGTCCGAGTAGTCGATCGGCAGATCGATCACGTGCACACCCGGCGTCGCAAAGCACTCACGCAGCAATGGCGCAAATTCGTCCGCCGATGAAATGCGGTGACCCTGCGCGCCATAGCTCTTCGCATAGGCCACGAAATCGGGGTTCTGCAGCGTCATGCCGTAGTCGGGGAAGTTCATGTTTTCCTGCTTCCAGCGGATCATGCCAAAAGCGTCGTCGCGTAGAACCAGCACGACCAGATCGAGCTTCAGACGCACCGCCGTCTCGAGTTCCTGCGAATTCATCATGAAGCCGCCGTCGCCGCACACGGCCATCACCTTGCGGTCCGGATGCACGATCTTGGTTGCAATCGCCGACGGCAGCCCCGCACCCATTGAGGCAAGCGCGTTGTCGAGCAGCAACGAGTTCGGTTCGTGGGCACGGTAATAACGCGCGAACCAGATCTTGTACATGCCGTTGTCCAGACACACGATGCCGTCCACCGGCGTGGTCTCGTAGACGTCGTTGACGATTCGTACCGGGTACATCGGGAAACGGTCGTCGAGTTGCCCTTTGATCAGATGCTCCTCGAAGTGCTGCTTGATCTCCTTGAAGCGCGAAAAATCCCAATGCTCCTGACGCTGCCTGAGACTCTCCTTGAGTTGCCACACCGCGTTGGCGATGTCGCCCACCACTTCGATTTGTGGGAAGTACACCGGATCGACTTCCGCGCCGAGAAAATTCACGTGAATCACGGTCTTCTCACCCGCATCGCCGCTGCGCATGAAGAACGGCGGCTTCTCGATCACATCGTGACCGACGTTAATGATGCAGTCCGCGTGATCGATGGCGCGGTGCACGAAATCGCCATCGGATAGCGTGGCATTGCCGAGCCACATGGGATGCGACTCGTCGATCACGCCCTTGCCCATCTGCGTCGTGAAAAACGGAATGCCGATCTGGTCGACGAACTCGCGCAGCATCTTGGTGGTGGTCTTGCGATTGCCGCCCGCACCGATCATCAGGAGCGGGTGCTTCGCGGCGGTAATCGCCTCTACTGCCCGCGCGATGGCCTTTTCTTCGGCAATCGGGCGGCGGCTAAAGCTCTTGGGGATCGGCTTGCCGTCGCCCTCTTCATCGGCGACGTCTTCCGGCAATTCCAGATGCGCGGCGCCGGGCCGCTCTTCCTCGGCCTGACGTACCGCTTCGCGCACCAGCGCGGGAATATTGCCAATGGAAACGATCTGCCGCGTGTATTTGGTGAGCGGCTCCATCATGCGAACCACGTCGACAATCTGGAAATGCCCCTGCTTGCTGGTCTTGATCGGCTTCTGGCCGGTGACCATCAGCATCGGCATGGCGCCCAGCTGGGCATACGCGGCAGCCGTAACGAGGTTGGTCGCGCCAGGACCTAGCGTCGACAGACATACACCGATGCGGCCCGTCAGACGCCCATACGTCGCGGCCATGAATCCGGCCGCCTGTTCGTGGCGGGTGAGGATCAGCCTGATTTTTGAGCGGCGCAGCGACTCGAGGAGATCGAGATTTTCTTCGCCTGGAATGCCGAACACGTATTCGACGCCTTCGGCTTCCAGCGACTTGACGAACAGATCCGATGCTTTCATTGAGAGTCTCGCTTGACGAACGAGCGCGGACGGCACGCCCACGCAATGGGTCCGGGAACGGATGATCGAAGACGGTGACAGGCGCGGCCACGTGTGAAGCCGTGGGCGCGTGGAACAGCTTACTACCTGGGAGAAAAAGCTGCGCGCAGACTGGCACAGTCGCCGGGCGTGCGACGATGCATCATTGGCAAAGGGAATTGCTGCCTGGACGGCCAAGGTGCCTAAACGTTTTGCGGTCGTGCCGTCGGGTGGCCTGCCTGGCTACCGCACAATCGTGACGCAGTCCGACAGAATCGGGGGAGCGTTCTCACCCGCCGTCGCATCGTACAGGTCGGCGCGCGGCCCCTTGGTCCACCAGGTATAGCTGCCCGCCTGGTATTTCGCACCGGACGCGGAAAGCGTATTGACGAACAGCATCGGCTGACCTTTCACGGGCACGAGCGCGAAGCTCTGGCCATTCGCAGCCTTCCAGTAGGTTACCTGCAGAATCTTGCCGGTGGCGCAGGTGTATTTGTGGGTCTGCCGGCCTTTTGTCTGAATTTCGGCGAGGCGCAGGGGCGCAGCCCACGCGGTGCCCATCGACGCTGTGACTGCCAGCACACCTGTTACCGCAACGAGCCACTTCCGCATTCGCTTCCTCGCCTGGTGGTGATTTGCCTGGAACGTGCCTGAACGAGCCGCCGGGACACCCCTGGCGATTAAGTCCTGCCGATCAAGCGCGGACTAACTGCCACGCGATCACCGTTCAGTTGCCGATCAACCGCGAATCGCTCACGGATCGATCACATCCGCGCACGCGTCAGTCGGTGCGGCCGCCACATGGCCAACCACCGGCACGATCTTCAAGCCGGCAGAAGCGACGCGGCACGGTGCAGCGGCAAGGCCGCAACCTGCCAGCCCCGCGCAGAGCGTGACCAGCACGCCCAGCGCACCGAGGCGGCCAGTCTGGCGAAGCCGCGCGATCTTGCGGGTGTCTGAGCTCATGAGTCCTTCTCCTGCCTTCAATACTTCAACGATTCGCGCGCCTGCGGCATGCTTGAGATGCATGTCCCACAAGGTGCGCGAACTGCGTGAGTTGCACCAGCGTCCACCTTAACGCGCCGCTTACTGCGCCGATTTATTGGCCGACACCGGACGCACCGCGGCCGCAGCCTGCTTTGCGCGGGTACGGGCCTCGTCAGTATCCGCACCGGTGGCAAGCGCCACGCCCATACGACGCTTGACGAAGCTCTCTGGCTTGCCGAACAGCCGTAGATCGGCATTCGGAACGGCCAGCGCAGCCGCCACGCCTTCAAATGCGATGCCGGCTTCGTCCAGACCGCCGTAGATCACCGCCGACGCACCCGGCGCGCGCAGCGACGTATCCACCGGCAAACCGAGAATCGCCCGCGCATGCAACTCGAAT
>JBEKNG010000504.1:0-4896 GCA_049523075.1 Paraburkholderia sp. | reverse complement strand
CTGTCGGCTCACGCTGTCGATGGATTCGTACGGCGGTTTTTGCGTTTTTCTCATGGCAAGATCGTGTCGGACGACCGGAGCGCTGATGGGGCGGAAATTGGCCTGGACGGGCAGTCGCTACGGCGTATTCGACTAAAGTCGGCCTTCGGCAACATGCTCATCTTCGTCACAGACGGCAAGTTGCCTTGGCCGTATGGGCGTGAGATCACCGGGTATCAGGTAGAAGATCTTGACGCAACATTGATCAAGGCGCAGGCCAGCGGGGTCAAGGTCCTGTCGCAGCCGATCAGGAACGCAGATGGACGCACTGCGATGGTCGAGTTTCCTGGTGGCTATATCGCCGAAATTCATCAGACAAGCGAATAGGTGAATGCCTTGACGGGCGCGATCTCCTTGGTCTGCCTAATATTTTCTAGTTTGGCTCATCGCGCCATGCCGTAGTTATCGGGGTGCTGACGTTGAACTGCCACATGATCCCGGGTAGAACTCGGTCGGACGGCTCGTGTAGGGAGCTATGACGGTGGCGCAAAATTACTCTTCTACTGTTGTTATGGCGATATTTTTTGTCGTATGGGCGGGCAGCTACGCTTATCCAGCGCACGGTGCCACACCAAGTGACGAGCCGATACCAGACACTGCCAACGGAAATTCTTCGACTCAACCGCCAGCCACCACGGCTGAACCTTGCAATGCCGAGCGACCCGCGATTCTGTTTAACCGGTGGCAGGAAGACTGGTCTGTTCTCGCCGATCCATGCGTGCCGAGAAAGCCGCTCGATAAACTCAAATACATTCCACTTGGAAATGACTCGGATAACTACCTGTCGTTGGGAGTTAACCTTCGCGAACGTTTTGAGCTGAATAACGCGACGCTATTTGGTTTGGGTAACGGGCGCGACGACTCCTATGTCATCCAGCGTGCAGAGGTTCATGCAGATGCCCACTTTGAGCAGCGCGTGCAGATATTCGTCCAGTTGGAAGACGCGAGACCTTTTGGCAAAAATACGGTTTCGCCTGTCGACCGTGACGTGCTGGACCTTGAGCAGGCGTTCGTGACTTATACCGGGCCTCTGGGAGGCGGCGAGTTCAAGTTCCGAGTTGGGCGGCAGGAGATGGCATTCGATTTGCAGAGGTTCGTGTCGGTGCGTGATGGACCGAATGTCCGCCAGGCATTCGACGCGATCTGGGCCGACTGGGAAATACAGAAGTGGCGCTTCATCGCCTACGCAACCCAGCCCGTTCAGTATCGCGACGACCAGCCTTTTGACGATACTTCAAACAAGCACGCTACGTTCAGCGGCGTGCGTGCGGAGCGACACGACATTGGACCCGGCGACCTGTCGGCTTACTATTCGAGCTATGACCGCAGCAATGCGCAGTATCTTGATGCATCGGGCGCCGAACATCGTGACGTCTTTGACGTTCGCTATGCAGGAAATCGACAGCACATCGATTGGGATATCGAAGCGATGCTGCAGACTGGACATGTTGGCAACGACACGATTCAGGCGTGGGCATTCGGCTCGATTGCTGGCTACACACTTACAGGGTTGTCGGGTTCTCCGCGTATCGCGTTGCAGATGGACGGAGCATCGGGCGATCGCCATCCAGGCGATGGGCGGATCGGCACGTTCAATGCGCTATTTCCCAACGGTTATTACTTCACCCTCGCTGGCTACACCGGGTACAGCAATTTGCTTCACCTGAAGCCGTCGCTGACTCTCAAACCAAACTCTGCGATAACTGTTTTGGCGGCGGTTGGTTTTCAATGGCGCGAAAGCACGGCAGATGCAGTCTATCAGCAGGGCGGGGTTGCAGTGCCCAACACGGCTGGACATGGAGGCGCGTGGACAGGTATGTACACCCAATTGAGGGTGGACTGGGTCGTCAACGAGAACGTTTCGACTGCGATTGAGGCGGTTCATTTTCAGGTCGGTGATTCGCTGCGCGCGCTTGGGGCACACAATGCAGACTACATCGGCATAGAGGGCAAATTCGGCTGGTGACGTGGCGGCAACGTTGCCCGTGTCGCGGCGTATGCAGATCGCCCCATGCCGCCGGCGGTTTGGGCGGAAGGTGCCTAGGTGGATGACACGAGCGAATCGTCGGAGTTCTCGTGCTAAGGCGATTGCCGGCGCTGTGGTGTGGGGCACAACATAAAGGACTTTTAAGGATGCTGTGTTGTACGGTAGGGGGTCTCTTTCTCCCTTTGACGGTTTCGACAACAGATAGAGATGACCTGCTCCCGCTGTCACATTAATGTCACGCCTTCGGCCGGGGCATTCCGCTTGATTTCCCCGAGTTATGAGAGAGGCATGCCAAAATGGAACGAGCAAACCCTTGGACGCAGGTAGTCTCGCTTTTATCGCATCTCTCCAGTAGTGACCATGGCATATTCGCAGAGACACTCGGAGAGGTTAGCCGCAGCGGCCGGATGACGCACGCCGGCCAGCGGGGCTACCGTCAGCCGACGTTGGCCGACCGGCATCACATCAGGATTACTGGGATCGAGCGCCAAGACGGTGCGTCTGCACTAGTTTCATGGTGTGACCCGACCTTGTGTCATTACGTCGACCAGGTCTGGACGCGTGTGACGGCCCGTCATTGCGGTTACTGCGCGCTGACCGGAGAACGCATCCAGAAAGGCGATAGTGTCTTTAAACCGCGTACACGGGGCCGGTATCGTCCTGCCAACTGTGATGAGATGATTCTGGCCAGCGCGCTTGAAGTGTGAGACGCGCGTGCTTGATCCGTGAGTGGCCCTCGCCAGTCACAACAATCGACGCACTGCAGCCTTATCCAACGAGCGAACCTTATACAAGGCGACTCTTTAATTCACCGGACAGCCTGGGCAGGCAAGTTGAGATGCGCCGCGTCAAGACCACCGAAGCAGGGGCAGGAAGGTTGCGCGTGGCACTTGCTGCTGAATTGCGGAATCGCCTGGAGGGCATGTGCAGGAAATTCGCTTGAGCTCAGGCCTGACACTACGTAGCATTCTAGGTTGGCCCTCGGGAACATTGATTCCTGGACCTCATTTATTCTGCATATCGCATGCACTGCCAAGGATCATGAACACGATATTGATCCACCCGACCATCAAACGGAAGGTTAGGGACCGAATGGACAGTCCGCCAAGTTTTGTTACTCGCTTGAAAAGCTCATACATCTGTATGATTTGCACGCGGCAGTATGTTACGTATCCTGCATTGGTTAGGCATGTATTATGAACGAATGCGGGTTTCTACGTAACTTCCGAATGCCGAGGCCCTTACGTGCATGTCACTCAGATTGTGTCTATCGTGGAAGACGAAGAATCTGTGCGTCTGGCTACGTCTAATTTGGTGCGTTCGTTAGGTTGGCAGACCAGCCTGTTCGCTTCAGCAGAAGTGTTTTTGCAGTCTCCAGCCATTGTTGAAGTCTCACTTCTCATTTCCGACGTACGCATGCCGGGCATATCCGGGATAGAAATGCACGATCAACTGCTGAAACGGGGGTACGCTCCGCCGACTATTTTTATCACGGCATTTCCGGCCATCGCGGTTCAGGCGAAAGTCCAGACGAATGGTGTGCTGGCAATTCTTGGCAAACCTGTCGATGCTGTTGCCATGGAGTATTGGCTTAATCTTGCATTGGGGAAGCCATAGCATTCTGAAGCTGTGCGGTTCGACACCGCCTCTGGAGTTCCGGGCCACGATGGCAACAAGGACCCGCTGGCAATCGAACTGTATGCGCGACGCTACTCGCTGATACGCAAATAGGCGGTGCTGCTTCGGCCGCCACGCCCGTGAAGTCTTGATGCATCTTCCTGTGAGACTTTCGTTCGCTATGCGTGGCGTTCCTACGCTTGCCGCCTCCGGCCCTATAGCAATATCTCATCTTGCGAAATTCGGCAGTTCCGTCATGCTGATTGCAAGTCGCGATTCATCGACAGTTCGAAACCGACTATACTTGGTCGTTAGAAAGTATCTTTGAGCATGATCGTTTGGGGCTTACGGGGGTGGGATCGAGATCACCAACCCGATTTCGTCCCGGACCTGCCCAACACAATAAGGGGTAGGAATGGTTCAGGGCTCGCAGTCGAATTCGGGTAACCACCACGAGGAAGACATATTGTCCATCGTCTATGTCGTCGACGATGACGAGTCATTTCGCTCTGCGCTTGGTAACTTACTTCGCTCTACAGGTTTGCGTGTCGAGACGTTTGCGTCGTCGAAGGAGTTTCTAGCCTTTCCGAAATACGATGCGCCGAGTTGCCTGATCCTTGATGTGAGGTTGCGCGGCGAAAGCGGGCTGACGTTTCAGGAAGATGCGACAAGAGCGGACTTACGAATACCGATTCTTTTCATTACAGGACACGGCGATATCGAAATGTCGGTAAGGGCGATGAAGGCGGGTGCATTCGATTTCTTTTCGAAGCCGGTTCGTGATCAGGACATGCTTGAAGCGGTCACATATGCTCTGCGCCGCGACGGCGAGCGACTGGCCGCTGAAGCATCAATCGCTGCGTTGCGCATCGCCTACGATTCGCTGACGCCGCGTGAGCGTGAAGTAATGGGATTCGTCGTGGCGGGTCTGATGAACAAGCAGATTGCCTCAGCCATGGGGCTCAGTGAAATCACCGTAAAGATTCATCGCGGGCAGATGATGAAAAAGTTAGATTCACGCTCGGTCCCAGATCTGGTCCGCAAGGGCGAAGCGCTTGGTGTTCGTCCGTAGCATCCTTAATAAACCCAGACAAGCCCGCGGTCGGCTTATCGAGCACTTGTCGGTCCTGCCAGAGCGAGATTTAAGCAGCGCTCGAAATCCGCGGCGTCAACCGACTTCTCGGGGAAGGCCAACACGCCGTTTTTCTCGCTCTTTGCCCGCAGAGCAACCGTCGGGAATGCCGTGATGAAGA
>JBEKNG010000503.1:0-4904 GCA_049523075.1 Paraburkholderia sp. | reverse complement strand
TGCGCTGTGCATCAAGGAACAGGCCCGCTTTGCCGAAGCCGAAACGCTCTTGCGACGCGTGCTCGAACTGTCGCCGAACAACGCCCATGCGATGTTCGATCTGTCGGAGCTTGAAATACGTTCCGGGCGCTATGCAGACGGCTGGACGCATTACGAATCGCGCATCGTATTCGGTGATGACCTCAACGACGCACACCGGGCGCTCGGTGAGGTCAGCACGTACTGGCAGGGTGAGTCGCTCGCCGGCAAAACGCTGGTCGTCTATGGCGAACAAGGCAACGGCGACTGCCTGTGGGCGGTGCGCTTTCTGCCGCTGCTCGCCGAGCGGGCGCGGCGTGAGGGCGGCCGGGTGATCTTCGGTCACGACGGCCCGCTTCGGCACCTGTTCCAACGGATGCTGCCGGCCGATGTGGCACTCGAAACCAGCCTCGCGACACGGCCGGATTTTCATTGCGGCCTCATGAGTGTGCCGCTGCGGCTCGGTGTATTCGATTCGGCAGGCTGGGGCCGCGCGTATCTGAGCGCCGATCCGGCGCGCGCACAGGCGTGGCGAGCACACATCGCACAAACAGTGGCGGCCAGCGGGCCAAAAGTCGGTCTGGTGTGGAACGGCAACCCGCAGCACATTCGCGACGTACGCCGTTCGGTGCCGGTCGACCAACTCGAGCCGCTCCTGACCGTGCCTGGCATTACCTACTTCGCCTTGTCGCCGGGGCGCTCTGCAACGGTTGCACAGTGGCGCGCGCACGGCATCGAAATTGTCGATCCCACCCAGCATTTCGCGGCCGGGTTCGACGATGTGGCAGCGTTGCTTGTGAACCTCGATCTGGTCGTGACGATCGATAGCGGTCCGGCGCATCTGGCCGGCGCGCTTGGCGTGCCGACCTGTCTGATGATCGATCACGTGTCGGCGTGGTTCTGGGGCAATCAAACGCAGCGCACGCCGTGGTACGACTCGGTCGAGCTGTTTCGCCAGCCGGCGATCGGCGCCTGGGCGCCCGTGTTGGCGAGCGTGCGCGAGAGACTGGTGACGCTGGCAGGGCGTTGAGCGGAGAACGCTCGAGCCGAACCCATGCCCCCGGGACGAAAAAAAGCGCCGCTCGAAGCGGCGCTCTTTGCATCCTGTGACCTGGTTTCGCGCTAACGCGCCACGTCACATGTTCGGATAGTTCGGCCCGCCACCACCCTCAGGCGTCACCCACACGATATTCTGCGTCGGGTCCTTGATATCGCAGGTCTTGCAGTGCACGCAGTTCTGCGCGTTGATCACCAGACGTTCGCTGCCATCATCGTTCTTCACGAACTCATACACAGCTGCCGGGCAATAGCGTGCTTCCGGTCCCGCATAGGTGTGCAGGTTGACGTTCACCGGCACGCTCGCGTCCTTGAGCGTCAGGTGAGCCGGCTGGTTCTCCTCGTGGTTGGTGTTCGAGATGAACACCGACGACAGACGGTCGAACGTCAGCTTGCCGTCCGGCTTCGGATACACGATCGGTTTGCATTGCGAGGCCGCCTTTAGCATCTCGTGGTCCGAATGCTGATGATGCAGCGTCCACGGCACATTGCCGCCCATTAGCTTCTGCTCCAGACCCACCATCAGCGTGCCGAGATACAGGCCTTTGCTCATCCACTGTTTGAAGTTGCGCGCACGATACAGCTCGTTGTGCAGCCAGGAGGTCTTGAACGCCTCCGGGTAGGCCGCCAGCTCGTCCGATTGACGCCCAGCCTGTACGGCATCGAACGCGGCCTCGGCGGCCAGCATGCCGGTCTTGATGGCGGCGTGCGAACCCTTGATACGCGAGGCGTTCAGGAAGCCCGCATCGTCACCCACCAACGCGCCACCCGGGAACACGAGCTTCGGCAGCGACATCAGGCCGCCGGCGGTGATGGCCCGCGCGCCGTAGGAGACGCGCTTGCCGCCGTCGAGGAACGCGCGGATCGACGGATGCGTCTTGTAGCGCTGGAATTCCTCGAACGGCGACAGGTACGGATTGGAATAGCCGAGGCCCACCACGAAGCCAACCATCACCTGGTTGTTGTCCATGTGATAGAGGAACGAGCCGCCGTAGGTATCGGACTCGAGCGGCCAGCCGGCGGTGTGGATCACCAGACCCGGCTTGTGCTTCGCCGGATCGATCTCCCACAGTTCCTTGATGCCGATGCCGTAGACCTGCGGATCGACGCCGTCGCGCAGCTTGAACTTGTCGTTCAACTGGCGGCCCAGATGACCGCGCGCGCCTTCGCAGAACAGCGTGTATTTGGCGTGCAGTTCCATGCCGAGCTGGAAGTTTTCGGTGGGCTGGCCGTCCTTGCCGATGCCGAGGTTGCCGGTAGCGACACCCTTCACTGAACCGTCGTCGTTGTACAAAACTTCAGCCGCCGGAAAGCCCGGGAAAATCTCCACGCCGAGTGCCTCGGCCTGCTGACCGAGCCAGCGCGTGACGTTGGCGAGGCTGATGACGTAATTACCGTGGTTCTTGAAGTTATCCGGCAGCGCCCACGTAGGCACGCTCTTGGCGCCCGTCTCCGAGAGGAACAGGAAGCGGTCTTCGGTCACGTCCACAGTGAGCGGCGCGCCTTTTTCCTTCCAGTCGGGGATCAGTTCGTTCAGCGCGCGGGGGTCCATGACCGCGCCGGAGAGGATGTGTGCCCCGACCTCCGAGCCTTTTTCCAGTACGCAGACGCCGATTTCGACGCCTTTTGCCTGCGCCAGTTGCTTCAGGCGGATCGCCGCGGACAGGCCGGCGGGGCCGCCGCCGACCACCACCACGTCATATTCCATCGACTCGCGCGGGCCGTACTGCTCAATGAGACTTGCGGGGGTCATTGATGCTCCTCTTACCGTTAGAATGCTTTTTTCGGGATCGTATTGTGGGCGAACGACTCTAGCGCCGCAACCCAATGAGCAAAGATTAGCACGATCGTTCTATTTCCGTGATGCGGTATTGACCGGATAATCACGGGTAATCATGAGCCTTCGCGGCCTCGCCGCGCCTCTAATCCAACCGAACAAGGTAACGACAATGGGCCGTTCGATCAATCTGGAAGGCAAGGTTGCACTGATTACGGGCGCCTCGAGCGGGCTCGGAAAACGCTTCGCTCAGGTCCTGTCGCAGGCCGGTGCAAAGGTCGTGCTGGCGAGCCGCCGTACCGAGCGCCTGAAAGAATTGCGGGCTGAAATCGAAGCGTCCGGCGGCGCCGCGCACGTCGTTTCGCTCGACGTGACCGATTATCAGAGCATCAAGGCCGCCGTAGCGCATGCCGAGACGGAAGCGGGCACCATCGACATCCTCGTGAACAACTCGGGTGTCTCGACCACGCAGAAACTCTCGGAAGTCACGCCCGCCGACTTCGAGTATGTTTTCGACACGAACACGCGCGGCGCCTTCTTCGTGGCGCAGGAAGTCGCCAAACGCATGATCATGCGTGGCAATGGCGGCCAGAAACCGTCATACCGGATCATCAACATCGCTTCCGTGGCGGGCTTACGCGTGCTGCCACAGATCGGCCTGTACTCGATGAGCAAGGCCGCCGTGGTTCATATGACGAAAGCGATGGCGCAGGAATGGGGGCGCCATGGCATCAATGTGAATGCGATCTGTCCGGGCTACATCGATACGGAGATCAACCACCATCACTGGTCGACCGATCAGGGGCAGAAGCTGGTGTCGATGCTGCCGCGCCACCGTGTTGGTCAGCCGGAAGACCTGGACGGCCTGTTGATGCTGCTCGCCGCCGACGAATCGCAATTCATCAACGGCGCGATCATCGCTGCCGACGATGGCTTCGGGCTTGCCTGAGGGCCTCAATGATTGCCAGGGCATCCGTGGCAGCGGTGTCTGCCATGGCCCGATGTACCGCGCTTACCGCTGGGATCACCTCAATCCCGGCTTAACCCGCGCGCCGCCCGTTGCGGGCGAAACTGGCGCGCACCCTGTTTTAACCTGTAGAAGAAGTACGATGAACGAATACCACCCAGTTTTTGAGATGTCCATGCCGATCCGTTGGGGCGACATGGATGCATTCGGCCATGTGAACAACACGGTCTATTTCCGTTACATGGAGCAGGTGCGGATTTCCTGGTTCGAGCAGCTCGGCATTGCCGGCGGCAATGGCGAAGGGCAGGGGCCTGTGATCGTCAACGCGTCGATGGAATTCCTCAAGCAACTCCATTACCCCGGCGACGTCGTTGGCCGGATGTCGGTCGGCACGCCGGGCCGCAGCAGTTTCGACACCGGTTTTGAACTGACCCGCGCTGACGACCCGGCGACTGTCTACGCGCGTGGTGCGGCGCGTTGCGTGTGGATCGATTACGCAGCCGGGAAGTCGGTGCCGATTCCGGACCTGCTGCGCTCGACGATCGAAAACGCGGTGCTCGTCAAGGCGGTCTGAGGCAGCCCCTCTACCGTCGGCATTCGACGGTTATTCGATCCCTTTTCCCATCGTCAATGCCCCAGCAGCCTCTGCAGCAGCTCGGTCGCATTGCCCGTGCCGTACTTGCGCATCAGCCGCGCCCGGTAGACGTCCACCGTGCGCGAACTGATCGCGAGTATCCGGCCGATCTGCTTGCTGGTTTTGCCCGTCACGAGTTGCGCGGCGATTTCCCGCTCGCGCGGCGTCAGCTCGACGGCGACCCGGCGTGTCGCGCTCAGGTCTTCGAAGGTCCACACACCCGCGGCATGCGGGGCGGCACGCTCGAGTGAACGGCCCGTCACATGGCACCAGAACAATTCCCCATTGGCTCGTTTCATGATCCGGTCGTCGGCATAGCTGCCTTGAGCGGTCATGATGGGCGGGATGCGCGTGCCGATCCGCTCGAATTCGTCCGCTGACGGATACAGCACCTGAAACGACTGGCCGAGCAGCGTTTCTCGTGGGCAGCCGAAGATCGACGCCAACTGCTC
>JBEKNG010000502.1:0-4904 GCA_049523075.1 Paraburkholderia sp. | reverse complement strand
CACTTCTCCCGTCGCCGGGTTCGTCACGTCAAAGCGCTTGCTTGCAGAGCCAAGCCACTTACCGTCGATAAAGTGCTCGGTCCGGATCAGGTCGCTCAATTCGAATTTCGTTGCCATAGTCAACTCCTTGTTCAGGCGAGCCGCTCGGCGATTGCCTTGCCGACTTCCGTAGTGTTCGCCCGGCCACCGAGATCGCCGGTGTGCGGACCTTCCTTCAGCACCGCTTCGATCGCGGCGAGCATGGCATCGTGCGCCTCGCGCTCAACGCCCTGGCCGTCGCCGAGGAAGTCGAGCATCATCGCGGCCGACCAGACCATCGCGATCGGATTAGCGATGTTCTTGCCGGAGATATCGGGTGCCGAACCGTGAACCGGTTCGAACAGGGAAGGAAACTTGCGGTCCGGATTCATGTTGGCCGAGGGCGCGAGGCCGATCGTACCGGTACAGGCGGGACCGAGATCGGACAGGATGTCGCCAAACAGATTGGTGGCCACGACCACATCAAAGCGGTCCGGATTCAGCACGAAACGCGCGCAGAGAATGTCGATGTGTTGCTTGTCCCACGTCACATCCGGGTACTGCGCCGCGACCCCGGCTGCACATTTGTCCCACCACGGCATACTAATGGCTATGCCATTGCTCTTTGTCGCGACGGTGATCTTCTTGCGCTCACGCCGCTGCGCGAGGTCGAATGCGAACTTCAGGACGCGCTCGCTGCCATGCCGCGTGAACACGGATTCCTGCAGGACGAATTCGCGTTCCGTGCCTTCGAACATCACACCGCCCACTGACGAGTACTCGCCTTCGGTGTTTTCACGCACGATCCAGAAGTCGATGTCGCCCGCCTTGCGTCCCGCAAGCGGCGACGGCACGCCGGCAAACAGACGTGCGGGGCGCAAGTTGATGTACTGATCGAACTCGCGCCGGAACTTCAGCAGCGAACCCCACAGCGAAATGTGGTCGGGCACCTTGTCCGGCCAGCCGACTGCGCCGAACAGAATCGCATCCATGGGTTGCAACTGCGCTTTCCAGTCGTCCGGCATCATCTGGCCGTGCTTCGCGTAGTAGTCGCAGCTTGCCCACTCGATGTGCTTGAATTCCAGCGCGATGCCGAATCGCTTGCTGACAGCCTCCAGCGCACGCAGCCCCTCGGGCATCACTTCCTTGCCGATGCCATCTCCAGGGATGACGGCGATGCGGTACGGCTTGTTCATGTAACTCTCCTGTACAGATAACGAATGGTTCATTGAGCGGCGCGGCAAACTGCCTGGATATCGCCCTCAAGAGATGGGGGAGAATCCCGCAGACGCATTCTCGCTCCAACGCGGGTTTCTCGCTGGCATCCGTACTGCACGGTCGCCACAGGCGTCACCGGTGAGCCATCCGCGTAAGGCAAGCGCAGGGGAGGTGAAACGGTCGACGTTGGGTTCAGCCTGGTCGCATGCTGCATACGTCGATCGCTATGGATCGCAATTGCGGCTCGGAGACGTAGCCAGTTAGCGCGCATCCCATCCCCTGACTCCCCCAGTAGAATGTGACGCGATCGCCTTCACGAAACAGCCAGAACGCCGTCGCGTCTTTTTGAACCGCTGCGATGTAAATGGTAAGCCGGGCGCCGCTCGTGTTCTGATACATGAATTGCGCGGCTGGGCCGGATTCGCCGGGTAACAGGCGGCCACCGATCAGCGAATAGCCATATTCCAGAAGAGAAGGCACTGACAGCCGCCGATTGAGGCGATGTGAGAGCCAATTCACCAGTTGATCGCGCTGTTCGGCCGCAACCTCCACCGGGTGGCGTTGCTCGGGCGCGTACACCGCAAAAGCGATGTCGGCGCGCTCCGCGAACACCGGCCGATCGACAGCGAAATTCGCCGATATCCAACCAGGTGACCAACCGAGCGCCACGCCTATAGCCATGCAGGAGGCTGCCAGACCTGCGCGTTGCCACCGCGGCGCGCGGCGGCGCACGACGATACAGCGCGTATCCTCTCGCGAGTCTCCAAACAGTGCCGCCAGAGCAGACCTTTGCGCGCAGTAATCGGCCACGCGCCCGGCCGCTCCGGCGTCGGTCGTCACCCGAACGAGCATAGCCGCGCGCTCTGCGGCGGATAGCTCATTGTCGGTAAACGCCGAGAGCGGCCGCAAATCTGGGCCGCTCAGGTCTCGCCTCCTTCGATCGCTATCGTCATTCATGGCTCGCTTGAGACTACTCCGACTGATGCTTCGTAATGACGAGTTTGAAACATCGAGCGTCAACGCCATCTATAAACGTACGGCGGTGTCGCTATATTCCAATCGGCTGAAGTCAACGTTTGCCGTAACGGAGCCGGGAATTATTCTGGCAATTGCCGCCCCGCTCGGTGCAGCCCGCTTCCCAATCCGTTCGCAGCATCGAAGTCTGCACAAACGATGGAATAGACGGCCCCGCCGAATCGTTTAGACGACAGACACGGACCAACGGCGGATTTCGATGAGCATTGGACAACAGCACGTCATTCGTTCTATAAGCGCGAGGCTGCTAATTGCGTCCGTTGCGTTGTTCGCTGGCTGCGGAGGAGGAGGAGGTGGTGGTGGTGGTGGTGCTGGTGGCGACAGCGCAAGCAGCACGTCGATGATTTCAATCGCAGGGATGGCGGCAACTGGCAAGGCGCTTGCAAATGCGACGATCAGCATCGACTGCGCGCAGGGCTCGATGTCGGTGGCAGCAGATGCGAACGGAAACTACCACGCGACGCTCGGCGCAGTGACGCCATGCGTGATTGCCGCGACCTCGGGCGCGACGATCCTGCATTCCATTGCATTCGCTGGCGGCACATACAACGTGACGCCGGAGACGGATCTGTTGCTGTCGTATCTGGCGGCGCAACTCGGCACAAATGAAAACGGGCTCATCGGCGGTTTCGCGGCGAATATGCAGTTCCAGCAAACGCTGCAGAATCAGACCGACGTTCTGGCTGCGCAGGCCGCTGTCGTCCAGAGTCTGCAGCAAACGTTCAGTGTGACGCTTGCCACCCCCAATTTCCTGACGACCTCATTCGCTGTCGGTCAACCCGGGGAGGACACTGATCTCGAAGCGCTCCTTGCTCGCGGCGCCATCGATGCTAACGGCGAACCTGACGCCGCCGCTGTGGCACTGATGGCCACGATGGGGGCCGCACATCCGATTGCGACATCTCCCACCAGCACAAGCGGGACCGGTGGCACCGGAGTGGGTGGCACTGGAGGCGCTGGCGGCATGATGTGAGACGACAAGATTTGCGGCAATTTGTACCGGCCTTGTCAAAAATAAGGTGCAACATATACATACAGGCGTGCGTGTCCCTCATCTGTGATGATCATATTTCGAACCATGAGTTGCGCTGTGCGACGCTGCCCATTACTCTGATGCCTCGCGGTCTGGAGAATGGCGGGAGAACTGGCCACCAGGCGACCACAATCACTACCGGTCACTCGCCATATTCTTCATAAGGAATCACGTTGGACCATGATTGGGTCCATCGGGTAAACAGGCAGTCGCAAACAACTTCGCTTAACTTAACAATCACAGGTGAAAATATGCACTTGAGGAAAGTGGTAGTTAGCATAGCAGCCACGGCCCTGCTATCCACCGTTGCTTATGCGCAAACGCCGGCAGCAAGTTCGGATGCCGATGCCACGGCACCCGCTCAAGCTCCCTCAACAAAAAAGGCCACGCGCCAAGCCAATCGAGCCTTAGCGAGGCGGGTCAAGCAGGCCCTCTACAAAACCAAAGGTCTGGAAGACACAGACATTGTGGTCTTCGCGAAAGCAAACTCGGGTCAGATAACGCTGGCGGGATTCATCGAGAGTGAAGACCAGGATCACATCGCCCAGGCCGCCGCTTCCAAGGTTCAAGGAGTCACTTCGGTAACGAGCAAGCTGACGCTGCAAGAACAAGGCGGGGGCTGAGCGGACACACGACCGGATGGGCGGCGATTGGACGGGCGTGATACTTGAGTCACACCCTCTCGTCTGTAACGTGCGCCCTAATCGACGCCGCCTCGTCGCCCTTCAAGTCTCGCTCTTGGGGCGACAGCAATCTTAGGGGGCCGAAATTCTGAAAATCAACGGGTTACCAGGATCTACGACATATACGTTGAGATCGAAAAGGTCGATTCTTGAGTTTTGAGGAAACAGCCAGGAAAAAATAGATTTTGGGCAGGTCAACCAGATGACAATGTGGCCCCAAAACAGTGGCACATTGACTGCGCAGTAACAGCGCGATATTTATTACATTCCCCCAACGCGAAGGACGGGGATATTCCGCAGTTTGAGAGCTACGCCCTGTGCCATATCAAACTCAGACATAAGACCATCATCTGCCATAACGGCCGTGCGATCGTTACCGCGTTCGCAGCTTGGCGAGAGGTACGGCGTTCAATTCCTGCCCGTTGGCCAGTCGGCACCGACCGCTCCGTCAGCCGACGCGGTCGGCTCCGGTCGACCCCAAAGGAACATCCAAACATTAGCGATAATGCACTCGGACGGCCGTGACAATGCCCGTCTTCGCGAAATTCGATTTTTATCAGCGACTTGTTATTTTCCGACCGCCATCGCTTCCCCGGTGGGCCGAGGGACGGCTGTACTCGCGTGCGTCGCCACATGTACTTCGCGCAGGCGTTTTGCGAACGCCTCACCCATTTGCTGTCCGCATGCCGCAACCTCGTTCTGGGCATTCAACAGGCCGTCTATGCACACCGGCCCGGTCAACTGAACGCGATATATGGCCTTATAGGTAAGGTGAAACTTGCCGGGATTGGTCGAAACGTCCAATGGCTCTACCTTCACGTCCATCAGGTCGAGTTGCCATATCAGCGAAATGGGCTTCTCAGATTGGGATGTCACGGCGACAATCCGAAGTCGCATTAACTGGCTTGGCTTTTTCG
>JBEKNG010000501.1:0-4907 GCA_049523075.1 Paraburkholderia sp. | reverse complement strand
TCGACCGGCTGGCATACGGCCACGTGATCGACTTCCTCGATTTCCACGTGGCCAACTGGCACTGGCCGGCGTTCAACCTTGCCGACAGCGCGATTACGATCGGCGCGATACTGCTCGTACTCGACGAATTGCGGCGCGTGCGCGGCTCGCGATAACGCCGTGAGTTTCGGGGCCGGCGCGCCTCGCCGGCCATCATGCTTTGTGTCGGAGGCTTTCGTTGGCAACTGCAGAACTCGCAGGAAAACATCTCGTCCTCGGCCTCTCCGGCGGGATTGCCTGCTACAAGATCGCCGAACTCACACGCTTGCTGACCAAGGCAGGCGCGACCGTGCAGGTCGTCATGACCGAAGCGGCGACTCAATTCATCACTCCCGTCACCATGCAGGCGCTGTCAGGCCGTCCGGTCTACAGCAGCCAATGGGACGGGCGCGTGCCGAACAACATGGCGCATATCGATCTGTCGCGTGAAGCCGATGCGATTGTGATTGCGCCGGCTTCAACCGATTTCCTCGCCAAGCTGGCGCATGGCATGGCCGACGACCTGCTGTCGACGCTCTGCGTCGCGCGCGATTGTCCGCTGCTGGTGGTGCCGGCGATGAACCGGCAGATGTGGCAAAACCCGGCCACGCAACGCAACGTCGCGCAACTGCGCGCCGACGGCGTCGAAGTGCTCGGCCCGGATTCCGGCCCGCAGGCGTGCGGCGAAACCGGCGACGGCCGTATGTTGGAAGCCGCCGCCACCTACGAGGCAATCGCTTCGTTCTTCCAGCCGAAGATCCTCGCGGGCCGCCGCGTGCTGCTAACCGCCGGCCCGACCTTCGAACCGTTGGATCCGGTGCGCGGCATCACCAACCGCTCAAGCGGCAAGATGGGCTTCGCGCTTGCGCGCGCTGCCCAGCAGGCCGGCGCGGACGTGCATCTGGTGGCCGGTCCGGTATCACTCGAAACGCCGTGGGGCGTGTTCCGCGAGGACGTGCAAACCGCGCAACAGATGCACGACGCCGTGATGCGCACGGTGCCCGACTATGACATCTTTATCGGCGTGGCAGCGGTAGCCGACTGGCGTGTCGATCATGTGAGCGAACACAAGATCAAGAAGACCGCTGAGCGTGCCATGCCCACCTTCAGCTTCGTTGAAAATCCGGACATTCTCGCCGCGGTGGCGAAGCTGCCTCACCCGCCCTTCTGCGTCGGCTTTGCGGCGGAGAGCGGCGACCTGGAGGTACATGGCGAAGAAAAGCGTGTGCGCAAGAATGTGCCGCTTCTGGTCGGCAATCTGGGCCCGCTGACATTCGGCCGCGACGACAACGAAGTAGTCCTGTTCGAAGCAGGTGGCACGACGAAGCTGCCGCGCGCGGACAAGCAGGCGCTCGCGAGCGCATTGATTGCCGAAATCGCGAAGCGGCTGCCCGGTACGAGCCTGATCCGGTAACGATCGGGCAACCGAGCGGTCCTCTTGCCGGAACCTTGAGTCACACTGGAGCAGTACTGTCATGACGCTACTTTCCGTGCTCGATCAAACGCCCGTGATCGACGGGCACTCTGTGGCGGACGCGATCGCGGCCACCATTGAACTCGCGCAACTCGCCGACGATCTCGGCTACACGCGCTACTGGTGCGCCGAGCATCACGGGCTGCGCGGCGTGACGAACCCCTGCCCCGAGGTGATGCTGGCGCGCCTTGGCAGCGTCACCCAACGGATTCGCCTCGGCTCCGGCGGCGTGATGCTGCCGTACTACAGCCCGTTCAAGGTGGCCGAGCAGTTCATGATGCTCGAAGCGCTGTTTCCGAACCGCATCGACCTCAGCGTCGGCCGCGCGCCAGGCGGCGATATGCGCACGGCACAAGCAGTCGCTGCCGGCGACTACAACCGCGGCGACATTTTCCCGCAGCAGGTCGCCGATCTGGTCGGGCTGATGAAGGGCACGCTGCCGGTCGATCACATCGCGCAAGGCGTGTTGCTGCAGCCACAGGTCGAGACGCGCCCGCAGTTGTGGGTGCTCGGCTCGAGCGAATTCGGCGGCCTGCTGGCCGCGCAACTCGGCATCCGCTTCGCGTTCGCGCATTTCATCAATGCGCATTTCGGCCATCAGGTTGCGCACGCTTATCGCGAGCGCTTCAAGGCCGGCAACGAAGCGCAGCCCTATCTGGCCGCCGCGGTGTTTGTGATCTGTGCGGACACCGAACAGGAAGCAGCCGATCTGGAAAAAGCAGTCGATCTGCGCCGCGTGCAGATGGCCTATGGCCTGAACGCGCCGATTCCCAACATCGAGCAGGGCATCGCTCAGGAATACGGCGAACGCGAGCGATTAGTGATCGACCGCGAAAAGCCGCGCAGCATCATCGGCACGCCGGAGCGGGTGACCGAGCGCATGCTCGCCTTGCAGGAGCAATTCCAGGCCGATGAGCTGGTAGTGCTGACCGTGGCGGGCAGTTACCGCGCGCGGCTGCGCTCGTACGAACTCCTTGCCGATGCGTTCCAGCTCGGACACTGACGCAACGCCAAAGCGCCGCTGACCTTTTTTCACCTCTACCATCCATTCTTTCGAACTGCATGAAACTTGACCTGAAGATTCTCGACGCGCGCATGCGCGAGCAACTCCCGGCGTACGCCACAACAGGCAGCGCGGGCCTTGACCTGCGCGCGTGCCTCGACGAACCGCTGACGCTGCAGCCCGGCGAAACGGCGCTGGTGCCGACGGGTCTGGCCATCCACGTTGGCGATCCGGGCTATGCGGCGTTGATCTTGCCGCGCTCGGGCCTGGGGCATAAGCACGGCATCGTGCTCGGGAATCTGGTGGGTCTGATCGATTCGGATTACCAAGGGCAACTGATGATCTCAACGTGGAATCGCGGGCAGACCACCTTCACGCTGAATCCGATGGAACGGCTCGCCCAACTGGTGATCGTGCCGGTCGTGCAGGCGAAATTCAATATCGTCGACGATTTCGCGCAGAGCGAACGTGGCGCGGGTGGTTTCGGCAGCACCGGCAAGCATTGAGGTTTGCTTCTAAAACGCGCGTGCGTGGCATTGGAGGTATTGGAGGCACTGCAGGCACCGAAGGCACTAGGTGCGTTGCGCTTATCCGATGACGCGCACATAAAAAACGGCGCGAGCTCTAATGCCCGCGCCGTTTTACTTTGCTAGCTACGAAGAGCTGAGCGCTTACTCGACTTCAACCGCTTCCGGATTAGGGTTGCGCGGCGCCGGCGTTTCGTCGAACGTGAGCTGCACCTTGTCTTCCGCATCCACGTCGACCGTCACGCGACCGCCGCTCATCAGCTTGCCGAACAGCAGTTCGTCGGCCAGCGCACGACGGATCGTGTCCTGGATCAGACGCTGCATCGGACGCGCGCCCATCAGCGGATCGAAGCCGTGCTTCGCCAGATGCTTGCGCAGCGCGTCGGTGAAGAGTGCATCGACCTTCTTCTCATGCAACTGGTCTTCCAGCTGCATCAGGAACTTGTCGACCACGCGCATGATGATTTCCTCATCGAGCGAGCGGAAGCTGATCGTTGCATCCAGACGGTTACGGAACTCCGGCGTGAACATGCGCTTGATATCGACCATTTCGTCGCCGGTTTCGCGGCGCGTCGTGAAGCCGATAACCGATTTGCCCATCGCCTCGGCGCCCGCGTTCGTCGTCATGATGATGATGACGTTGCGGAAATCGGCCTTGCGTCCGTTGTTATCCGTCAGCGTGCCGTGGTCCATCACCTGCAGCAGCACGTTGTAGATGTCCGGATGCGCCTTTTCGATTTCGTCGAGCAGCAGCACGCAATGCGGCTTCTTGGTCACGGCTTCGGTCAGCAGACCGCCCTGATCGAAACCAACATAGCCCGGCGGCGCGCCAATCAAGCGGCTCACCGCGTGACGTTCCATGTACTCCGACATGTCGAAGCGGATCAGCTCGATACCCAGCGTGAACGCCAGTTGCTTGGCCACTTCCGTCTTGCCGACACCGGTCGGACCGGAGAACAGGAACGCGCCGATCGGCTTGTCGAGCTTGCCGAGGCCAGCGCGCGCCATTTTGATCGCGGCGGACAGCGCGTCGATGGCCGGGTCTTGCCCGAACACCACGCTCTTCAGATCGCGATCCAGCGTCTGCAGCTTGCTGCGGTCGTCCTGCGACACGCTTTGCGGCGGGACACGTGCAATCTTCGAGATGATTTCCTCGATCTCGCCCTTGCCGATGGTCTTCTTCTGCTTCGACTTCGGCAGGATGCGTTGTGCCGCGCCCGCTTCGTCGATCACGTCAATCGCCTTGTCCGGCAGATGACGATCCGTGATGAAGCGGGCCGACAGTTCAGCCGCCGCCGACAGCGCACCTGACGAGTACTTCACGCCATGGTGCTCTTCGAAACGCGACTTCAGGCCACGCAGGATCGCCACTGTCTGCTCGACGGTCGGCTCGGTCACATCCACTTTCTGGAAGCGGCGTGACAGAGCTGCATCTTTTTCGAAGATGCCGCGGTATTCGGTGAACGTCGTCGCGCCGATGCACTTCAGCGTGCCCGACGACAACGCCGGCTTCAGCAGGTTCGATGCGTCCAGCGTACCGCCCGACGCAGCGCCTGCGCCGATCAGCGTATGAATTTCGTCGATGAACAGGATGGCATGCGGACGTTCCTTCAATTCCTTGAGGACCGTCTTCAGGCGCTGTTCGAAATCGCCGCGGTATTTGGTACCGGCCAGCAACGCGCCCATGTCGAGCGAGTACACCTGGGCGTCGGCGAGGATATCCGGCACTTCGCCGCGCGTAATGCGCCAGGCGAGCCCTTCGGCGATCGCAGTCTTGCCGACACCGGCCTCACCGACCAGTAGCGGATTGTTCTTGCGCCGGCGGCACAGCACCTGGACCACGCGCTCGACTTCCGACTCGCGCCCGATCAGCGGGTCGATTCGG
>JBEKNG010000500.1:0-4924 GCA_049523075.1 Paraburkholderia sp. | reverse complement strand
GCAGCCCGCGCGAATGCCCGTCGGTACCGCCCGGGCGGAAGCCGATCGGATAGCGGTACTTCTTCCATGCGCGATACAGCAACGTCACGATTCGGTGATTGAACTGGTCGAGAAACGCTTCGACCGCTTCATGCCCCTCCTCGCGCAGCGCGATGTCATCGATTGTGTGCGAAGGCATCGCGGCATCGACACCGTACAGGCCCATGAACGTCGTGCGCACCGTCGGTGCCGCATGGGGACGTTCCTCGTCAAGTTCAACACAAGCGACTTCACCGGCGGGAAATCCGACACGCGATCGCGGACGGAATCGCACCGGCTCATGTTCATGCGTGTCGCGCTCACCGAAGCCGGGATGATCCGGTACGCGCACTTCGAGCAACTGGCACAGTTGCATGAAGTTCATCGTTGGCGCGCGCGTAAGCAACGAGGCGACGAGCGGCTCGAGATTCGGAAGGCTGTCCCATGGCCCAAGGTCACTTCCTGCGGGGCGCGGGGACTTCCTTTGGACGCTTGGTTTCATAGCGGGGAACGCAGCGCCTTGCTGCGCGGCCATTCGGTGCGGGCTTGCGACGGCAGGCTCACGATCGCGAGTTTCGTGAACAGGTTGATTTCTGCGTAAAGCGCGAAGAACCGGTGAAGCAGTTCACCGAACAGCATCAGGTCCCCTTCGCCAGCGAAGGCATGGCTGTCGAGCGTGACTTCGATCAGCACGCCCCGCTCGACCGAACCACCCGATATCTCTTCGAGCAGTTCTTCTGAGACGTGCAGGATGCCAGCGAGGCGGCGCCGGTTCAGCTCGTCGTCGCACCAGTCGTAGAGCGCCAGTGCACCGCGCAGCACTTCGGCATCCATCATCGACAGGAAGTTCGGCGCGAGGTGCGACAGCACCCGCCATTGGAACCGGTCGCCTGTCGGCGGATAGAGTGGCAACGTCGGCGCCGTCAGATTGCGCACGCCTGCGACGTTCGGTGTGCTCGCGCCCAGTTCGTTGATGCGCGCTTCGCGCAGCCCCTTTCTCGGCAGCATGCCGTTCGTGCCCGTCACGCGCAGCGACAGGCTTTCCTCGGGTAGATCTTCCATCGTCTCCCACGCGTGGCCGCCGAGGATGACCCACGTGTCGTGCAGGCCGGTGACACCCGGACGTACCCGGGTATGGAAATACCGTTCGGGTGCTTCATGCCGTAGCATGCCGCCGCGGTGCCGGAACGTAGCAAACGGCACGTACTCGTATCGCTCCGCGCTCTCGTGATCGAACGCTTCGATTGCGTCTACCGAGTAGGTTTCGACATGTTCGCCTTGATGGCCGGCCGGCACGACTCGATATTCTGTCTCGTGATGGTCGACCTGGATCGGCTCTGCGTCCAAAGTGAACAGGTTGATCACGGGCGTGCAATAAAGACGCACGTTTTCAGTCGTGAAGCGCTGGCCGGACGGATAGTTGTGCTTCAGCAGAGCTTCCAGTTCGAAGCTCGTCGTGTTCGCCGGCAGTTTCGCGACGTCCAGACCGCACAGGTCGACGAAGAGAAATTTCTCGCGAAAAGTGAAATATTCGAGCAGCAGTTGATAGCCCGAGAATGCGGCCTCTGCTTTTGGCCAAAGGCGTTCTTCCATCGTAAAACCCGCCGGTTCGATGTTCACATCCGCGAGCGGCATGGCCTCACCATCTCGCACCTCGGGAATGCGCCAGGCGATCGAGTCGACCTGGCGCGTCAGCGCGAGGTGCATCGCGAACGCGGTCGGCAGATCCGCGTTCAGGTAGAGGCGTAGCCGCGACAGATCGGTTGCCTCACGGCGTGCCGAACGGTCGATCAGGAAGCGTAGGCGAATGACCGAGCGTCCGTCGTGGCGAACCGTTGGACTCGCTTCAGTAAGCCGCACAGGTTGCAGTGTGACGGCCTGCGTGGTGCGATAGACGCACTGCACGGACTTCGGCGTCGTGCCTTCCGCACCCGATGCCGACGGCGTGAGAATCGGCGCCGAGCGTACCGGCACCCCAGCAGGAACGATTTCCGTTTTCTGCAACTTTTCGGCAAGTGGAATCAATTCGACCACCGACAGCGATGGGATCATACGCAGATAGTGTGGCCACAGCAGGCTCACTAGCCCCTCAGTCAACTCCGGCAATTCGTCGTCAAGCTTCTGCTGCAGACGACCGGTCAGGAACGCGAAACCCTCGTACAGGCGTTCGACGTACGGATCGCGATCGCCGACGCGATCAAGGTTTAGCATGCGGGCCCGGTCGGGATGCGCTTTCGCGAATTCCTTGCCAGCTTCACGCAGGTAGCGCATCTCGGCTTCGTAGTACCGCAGGATCGGATCGTCGTGGTCCATGGAAATGTTCTTATGACTGGGTCAGCGTGCGCGTTGGGTCGAGCACGGTCAGCTCGCCCCTCAGTTGTTCGATACGGCGTGCCAGCGCCGTTTTGTCCGCATCCTTGCGGTTGCTCATCGCCATGAGCGCCTTGATCAATTGGTGTTTCACCTCGAAAGCGAGCGCGGGCTCCCAGCGCACGAGCGGCACCGTTCGCGTGGCCGCGTCAAGTTCGGCAAGGAGCGGCAGCGCGGTATCCATGCGGCCCCCGTGATCGGCGAGGCGCGCCATCACGAGGCGTTGCAGGTAGTACTGGCGTTCAGTCCTGAGCCCAGGCAGCGCTTCGAGCCACGCGAAAGCCGCTTCGAGGCTCTGACTTGCGACGATGTCCCGTGCCTGCGCCTCGATCTCGGGCCAGTCGCCAGCGGCGCCGTCTTCGCTGCCCGCCGACACCGGCAACGGCGCAACCGTCTCGCCCGCTTCGAGGTTGCGTACGACCGCGTGCCGCGCGATCCATTCCAGCGTCGCGTCGTCAGAAAACGGCGTGCCGTCACTGAACGCGAGCCGTTCGATGCCAGGCAGTCGTTCGAGGAAAAGTGCGAAGTCGGTGCGCAGCAGCTCGCGCCACGCGTTGTACGGCGCACCAACGTGATCGAGCGCCGCATGCTGGAAATACTGCAGGTCGAACCACAGGTGATTGACGCCTTCCATGAATGCACCTTCGACGCGTTCGAGCAGCTCGTGCCACTGGTTCTGCAGCACGAGCCGTTTCATCTGCTGGCGCAGTTCGCTGGGTGGCGGCACTAGGCGGGTACGCGACTGCACATCCGCTGGCGGCACCTCGTGCAGCGTGTCCCAGCGTACGGTGCGCACGAGTCGCGCCGACGGCAGGTAGCCGTCTTCCTGGTCGCGCAGGTAGCGCGCCATCGTGCGCGTCTGTTCGAGCAGGTCTCGAGTGGAGGAGACGGTCGCTGGAACCGGAGCTGAACCTGATGTGGCGGGCGATGGTGTACTGGTGCCGGACTCGACGCCGCGCGACGATTCGTCGTGACGTTCGAAGCGGGCGGCGAGCGGCTGCAGGTTCGGGCGCGCGGCCTCAGGCCACTCGCCGGTGCGCGTGACTAGCAGATCGAGCGCCGCGATCGCGCGTTCGAGATCGGTCGACGCGAACTCGTCGTGGCTCGCGAGCTGATCGATCATGCGCGTGGCCGCAAGCCATTCGAGCGCGCCCTTCTTCGCTTCGGCGCGCGCGGGCAGGAGCGCGACGCCAAAGCGGTCGACCAACGCCGCGGTCAATTCCAGTCCGTCCGCGAAACCCGCAGGACCGTCCTGGCGCAGCCGGGCGAATGCGTAGTACCCGGCGACGCGCAGGTCTTTGCCGACTTCCCGGATCAGATGCTCAGAGGAACGCACGATCAGCGCATCGTCGATGCTCGATAGTTTGGTGACCTCGTCTTTCAGCACGAAGAATGCGTCCTCGTAGCCGGGGTCGCGCCCTACGCCAGGCGGACCCGATGCGCCTTGCAAGGGGGTCAACCACGCTCCCCAAGTGTCGAGGCGCTCGCGCACCAGTTGCTCTGGGTCTCGCGATGGAAACAGCTTTTTAAGGAGGCCGGGCAGCATTTATTCAACCTCCGGCAGTGCGCCGTGCGGCAAAGGCACGGCGGCGTGTTTGGCCGCCGCGATTGCCGCAGGCGGCAACGGTGGTGGGCCGGCGAGCGCCGGTTTCTGGGCGCCTTTCGCCGGGGCCGTCACGAAGATGCGTCCAGGCAGTGTGAAGTTGCGCAACGCGAGCACGTCAAGCGGCCCCGCGCCGGCTTCGCTACGCAGTTGCACGCGCAACGGCGTGCCAAGACCGGGCTCCGGCGGCGGGTGCGGCGCCGTCACGCTGGACGGTGTCGCGCCCGCTTTACCCTGAGCTGAGCCGCCTGATCTGCTCCCCCCCAAAGGGGTACCTTCCAGGACACCTTCGTTGTCATCCTCTGGCGTCGAGGGCACGCTGCCTGCCGGATGGGCGGATTCTTTTGCCGCATCCGGCATCCACGTCACCAGATACCGTGCACTGTCCTGTGGCGTCACCTTCGCCCGTTCGAGCAGGCGGATGAAACCAAAGCGACCCTGCATGTCGAGCGCCGAGCGCAACCCACCCTGTTCGGTCTGCCACTCAATGTGCGTGATGTTCTCCAGCGTATCGCCCGGCCATACAAACGGCGTCCACTCCTCTTTCTGGTTGAAGTAGTGCAGCTCGCGGCCCGACAGTACGAACCTCATGTCGGTGACGCCTGGCGTCGGCACGGCGCGAAGCTCATACCGGATATGCGCGTCACCGGACGGGAAGAGCACGGTTGAGACGCGCATGAGCTTGTTCAGCGCGGCCAGGAACGCCGGATCGACGGTCAGTGCGCTGCGGCCAGCCCCTTGCGCCGGCACCCAGCGGTCACCTTGCCGCTCGACGATACCTGCGAGCTGCGACGTGACGAACTGGGTAATCACGCCATTGTCCGGCCGCATGAATCGCGCCATCTCTGGCAGCGATGCGTCGTTATCCGAGTCGGCGAACGGATAGCGGCCACCGAAGGTTTTGTCCCAGTCGGCGACGATCGCGGTGCGCCA
>JBEKNG010000499.1:0-4929 GCA_049523075.1 Paraburkholderia sp. | reverse complement strand
CGATGCGGCGGTGTTGATCCCCGGTTGCGGCAGCGCCTGGGAGGCCTTGTGGCTGGCCCGTCAGGGACGCCGGGTGCAGGCAAGCGATTTCTCCCCCGCGGCAGTCGCAGCGGCGCGCAGGCAGTTAGGGGCACACGCGGAGGTGGTCGAACAGGCTGACTTCTTCGCCTGGCAGCCGCCTTTTACGCCGGACTGGGTGTACGAACGTGCGTTCCTGTGCGCGTTGCCTATAGACCGCCGCGCCGACTATGCGCAGCGCATGGCCGAGCTTTTGCCAGAGGACGCGCTGCTGGCCGGCTTCTATTTTTTAGGCGCCACCCCCAAGGGACCGCCGTTCGGACTCGAACGCGCCGAGCTCGACGCCTTGCTGACACCTTACTTCGATCTGATCGAAGACGAGCCGGTGAGCGATTCGATCCCGGTGTTCGCCGGTCGTGAACGCTGGCTGACCTGGCGCCGGCGCGCCGCGCATGTGACTTGATCCTGCGGGGAGCGCCCCCATCTAGGCAAGCGGTGCCTGCGTTGGCCGCTCGCCCCCAAAAACCGGGGGCGAGATTTGTTTGCGGCTATAATTCAAGGCTTTGCAAGCGTTTATCAGATTACTGTAGGGAAAAGATCATGCCGATCTACGCTTATCGCTGCGAGTCATGCGGCTTCGGAAAGGACGCGCTTCAGAAGATGAGCGACGCCCCGTTGTCAAACTGTCCTGAGTGCGGAAAAGATACCTTTCGCAAGCAGGTGACCGCGGCCGGGTTCCAGTTGAAGGGTTCGGGCTGGTATGTGACCGATTTCCGCGGCGGCAATAGCGCGAAGAGCCCAGCTGCCCCGAGCGGCGGCACTGAAGCGGCGCCCGCCCAGACCGAAAGCGGTAGCGCTGCAACCGGTACGTCGGACAGCGCGGCCACGAGTTCTACGAGTGCAGCCGCAGCGCCGGCGGCGCCGGCAGCGGCACCCGCCGCCAGCAGCGGCTCCGGCAATGGCTAGCTAGCGTCGCCGCCTTTCGAGGCGGCACACTCGCCGCGCCTGGCTTTGCCGGGGTGGCTTTCTGGCGACACACATGACGACGAAAAAAGCGACGCTCAAATCGGTGTTTCTCACTGGCCTGCTGGTGCTGGTGCCGTTGGCCATCACCTTGTGGGTGCTCGGTCTGATCATCGGCACGATGGATCAGACGCTGCTGCTGTTGCCGCAGGCCTGGCAGCCGGAGCGGGCGCTCGGCTTCCGTCTGCCCGGCCTCGGCGCAGTGCTGACGTTGGCGTTCATCTTCATCGTCGGGCTGTTGACGCAGAACTTCATCGGGCAGAAGCTCGTGAAGTGGTGGGAACTCCTCGTCGGCCATATCCCGGTAGTGGGGCCGATCTACACGAGCGTCAAGCAGGTGTCGGATACGTTGCTCTCGAGCAGCGGCAATGCGTTTCGCAAGGCCCTCCTGATCGAGTATCCGCGCAAGGGGTCCTATACGATTGCGTTTTTGACCGGGATTCCGGGCGGCGACGTGGTCAACCACCTGAAGGAAGATCACGTCAGCGTGTACGTGCCGACTACGCCGAATCCGACGTCCGGCTTCTTCCTGATGGTGCCGAAGAGCGAAGTGGTCGAACTCGACATGACAGTCGACGCTGCGCTCAAGTACATTGTCTCGATGGGCGTGGTGGCGCCGTCCGCGCCGCCGGCGCAGGTGCGCCGCTCCACCATCGAGCCTCCGATGTAATGCCGGCGCGCATTGTTTCAGTTCCATGAGCAGCGCGCCGTTCAACTAATGCAAAACGAAAGACAAACATCATGTCGATGCGATCTGAATACTGCGGTCTGGTGACCGAACACCTGTTGGACCAAACCGTGTCGCTGTGCGGCTGGGTGAGCCGTCGCCGTGACCACGGCGGCGTTATCTTCATCGACCTGCGCGACCGTGAAGGCCTCGTTCAGGTCGTATGCGATCCGGATCGCGCCGAGATGTTCAAGACCGCCGAAGGCGTGCGCAATGAGTTCTGCGTGCAGATCAAGGGTGTGGTGCGCAATCGTCCGGAAGGCACGACCAACGCCGGTCTGACGAGCGGCAAGATCGAAGTGCTGTGCCATGAACTGAACGTGCTGAACGCGTCGGTCACGCCGCCGTTCCAGCTCGACGACGACAACCTGTCGGAGACCACGCGTCTCACGCACCGCGTGCTCGATCTGCGCCGTCCACAGATGCAGCACAACCTGCGTCTGCGTTATCGCGTCGCCATCGAAGTGCGCAAGTATCTGGACTCGCTGGGCTTCATCGACATCGAAACACCGATGCTCACGAAGAGCACGCCGGAAGGCGCGCGCGACTACCTCGTGCCGTCGCGTACCAACGCCGGCCAGTTCTTCGCGCTGCCGCAGTCGCCGCAGCTCTTCAAGCAGTTGCTGATGGTCGCCAACTTCGATCGCTACTACCAGATCGTCAAGTGCTTCCGCGACGAAGACCTGCGCGCTGACCGTCAACCGGAATTCACGCAGATCGACTGCGAAACCTCGTTCCTCTCCGAACAGGAAATTCGCGATCTGTTCGAAGCGATGATCCGTCACGTGTTCAAGGTGACGATCGGCGTCGAACTGGACGAGAAATTCACGGTGATGGAGTACTCGGAAGCCATGCGCCGTTTCGGTTCGGACAAGCCGGACCTGCGCGTGAAGCTCGAATTCACCGACCTGACCGACGCGGTCAAGGACGTCGACTTCAAGGTGTTCAGCATACCGGCCAACACCAAAGACGGCCGTGTTGCAGCACTGCGCGTGCCGAAGGGCAGCGAGCTGTCGCGTGGCGACATCGACAGCTATACGGAATTCGTGCGTATCTACGGCGCTAAGGGTCTGGCCTGGATCAAGGTCAACGAAGTCGCGAAGGGCCGTGACGGTCTGCAAAGCCCGATCGTCAAGAACCTGCACGACGAAGCGGTCAAGGCCATCATCGAGCGCACCGGCGCGCAAGACGGCGACATCATTTTCTTCGCGGCGGATCGTGCGAAGGTCGTCAACGACAGCCTCGGTGCATTGCGTCTGAAGATCGGCCATTCGGAATTTGGCAAGGCCAACGGCCTCGTCGAAACCGGCTGGAAGCCGCTGTGGGTGGTGGACTTCCCGATGTTCGAATACGACGAAGAAGAAAACCGCCACGTCGCCGCGCATCACCCGTTCACGAGCCCGAAGGACGAGCACCTCGAGTATCTGGAAACGGATCCGGGCCGCTGCCTTGCAAAGGCTTACGACATGGTGCTGAACGGCTGGGAAATCGGCGGCGGTTCGGTGCGTATCCACCGTGAAGAAGTGCAGAGCAAGGTGTTCCGTGCGCTCAAGATCAACGCGGAAGAAGCACGCGCCAAGTTCGGCTTCCTGCTCGATGCGTTGCAATACGGCGCGCCGCCGCACGGCGGTATCGCCTTCGGTCTCGACCGCATCATCACGATGATGGCCGGCGCCGATTCGATCCGCGACGTGATTGCGTTCCCGAAGACGCAGCGTGCGCAAGATCTGCTCACGCAGGCGCCGAGCGAAGTGGACGAGCGCCAGTTGCGCGAGTTGCACATCCGTCTGCGTCAGCCGGAAGCGAAAGCATAAGGCTGCAGGCTGTTTCAGCGGATCATTGAGCGGCTTATTTAGCGACTCACTGAGCCGCAAGCAAGCAAACGAAAAAGGCGCATCGAGCGCCTTTTTCGTTTTTTGCGTTACAGTCGAAGCAACACGCCACCCAATACGCCACGCGCAACACGTCACGCAATACGCGAAGCCATACCGTCGACCGACATGTAACGCGGGCAGACCACGCCTAGTTTTATTGCCATGCCGAAACCGCCGAAGATTCCCGAATCCGTTCTTGTTGTGATCCACACGCCGGAGCTCGATGTGCTGCTGATCGAACGGGCCGACCGCGCGGGCTTCTGGCAGTCGGTGACCGGCTCGAAAGATACGCTCGACGAGCCGCTTGCCGAGACCGCCGCCCGCGAAGTGGCCGAGGAGACCGGTATCGTGATCGGCAGCCCCGCCGTGCCGCGTAACGCGCTGTTCGACTGGCGCTATCAGATCGAGTACGAAATCTATCCAGTCTGGCGTCATCGCTACGCCGAGGGCGTGATGCACAACACCGAGCACTGGTTCAGCCTGGAGGTGCCAGAGCGCTGCGAGGTGACGCTCGCGCCGCTCGAGCATACGGCGCATGTCTGGCTGCCCTATGAAGAGGCCGCCGGGCGTTGCTTTTCATCGTCGAACGCCGACGCAATCCTGCAGTTGCCGCAGCGCCTGAAGGGGCGGTTCCGATGACGGGCGGCGGTCCGCGGCATTTCGAGCGACTTCGGCAGACCTTGTTCGGGCGCCGCTACTGGTCGAAATACCGCTTCACCGCCGGTAACGAAGTCCAACTTTTTCTCTCCGGCGAGGTGTTTTTTACCTCATTGATCGAGCGCGTCGACGCGGCCGAGAAAGACGTCGTTCTCGAAACGTACATCTTCTGCAACGACGACGCCGGTCAGGCCGTCAGCGCCGCGTTACTGCGCGCGGCCGACCGGGGCGTCCGCGTGCGCGTGATTACCGATGGCATCGGCACCGCACGTCTGCCGCTTTTCAACGACTGGCCGGCACGTGGCGTCGAGCATCGGATCTACAACCCGCATCTGTTCGGCCGCTTCGGCTTTTCGCGCACGCATCGCAAGCTGGCGGTGGTCGACGACACAGCGGCCTGGTGCGGCGGCATCAATATCGTCGACGACTATGAGAACGACGGCGTGCGCCTGCCGTTTCGCCGCTGGGACTTCGCGGTCGAATTGAAGGGGCCGGTCGTCGCCGATGTGCGCGAGGCGTTCGAGACGCAATGGCATCGGATTCGCTTCGGCCACCGGCCGGTCGAGTCGCTGCAGCCGGATTTCGCGCTCAAGGATGACACGACCCCCGGCGCGCCGGGCCACGGCCGCA
>JBEKNG010000498.1:0-4948 GCA_049523075.1 Paraburkholderia sp. | reverse complement strand
TCACCGGAGGCAATTGATGTCGACAACGATACTCTGCCGTGGTCTGCTGTGTTCCGTGCTGGCGATCGCCTTGACAGGGATGACCGGGCAGGCGTGGAGCGCGGATTCTGCAGCGGCCGCCGCTACGACTGCTGCCACTGATGTTCCCTCAGCCCCGGGCGCGTCAAGCGCCGCACCGGTGCCTGCCGGCGACGATACTTTCCTGCTGACCATTTTCCTGCGGCACGACGAATCGAAACCGCTGCCGAAAATCAACGACGAATTACGCGCGCAGGGCTTTTTCAAGGCCTTTCCGCCGCCAGGTATCGAGGTCGTATCGTGGTACGTGATGATGGGCATCGGCCAGGTCGTCACCTTGCGTGTGCCGGCAAGCCGCCTTCGCGAAGTGAACCGCGCCATCGAAAATACCGCATGGGGTGGTTATCGTACGGAGTTCTACCCGACCTACGACTACAAGGCCGTTGCGCAGCAAATGCACGAGACGAATGGGAAGTAGGGGCGATCAAGCAGCAAGAGTCCCGTTCACCGCGCTCCGCATCGCTTTGCAATGCCGCACCAGATTCGTCTGCGACTGGACGAATTGCTTGAGCGGTGTATCGATGTCATAGAAGTAGATGTTGGCGACGAAACCATACACGCTTGCGTCGGTGCTGGCCGGTTCGGCGCCGAACAGGAAGCGGCCGTCGTCGATCAGATTAGACAACACCTGCAGATCGGCCACACCTCGTGCATAAACCTCTTGTGCCTCAAAACGGCCGATGCCCTGATAGTGATAGCGCTCGAAGTTGTATTTCCGGGCCCCGTCGAGCGCCTCCGCGGTGACGCCGGGATGCGTCGTCAGGATCGCGTCCTTGAAGACGGGCCAGTAGCGCGCATCAGCCCAGCGCGAATACGACATCACCCAGTAGAGATCGTCGAGCGTGCGGCGGATGAGCAGATCGAGATCGCGCTGCGGATGCGTGAGCGCGTCGTCGATGGGCGACGCGTATTTCTGTTTCAGATGCGCGATGATTGCATCGCTGTCGCCGATCGTCGTTGCCTCGTCGACGAGATACGGCAACTGGGCGCGCGGCGCTGCTTTCGCATCGAGAATATGGCGGTGTTCGAAAGGCAGGCCGCAGAGTCGCAGAAAGGCGAATACCTTCTGCCCGTAGGGATTGTTGTCTTCGAGCCCATACAAGCCTGGGTACGAATAGAGCGTGATCATGAAGCACTCCCTGCAATGTGCGGCGGCCATCCGGTGGCGCCAGATAGTCCTTAAGATAGACGCTCACCCGTTCGAGTGCAATTGAGTCGCAAACCCCCGGCGTTTGCGCCAGCGCACGGTAGCCAGCAACGATGCCGCCACAATCAACCCGCCGCCAACCCAAGCCATCGGCGAGATCTTCTCCCCCAGCCATAGACACGCGAACAACGCGCCAAACGCCGGCTCACTGCCCATCAGCAGCGCGACGCGCGTCGGGCTGCTGCGTTTGATCCCATAGTTCTGCGCGAAGAATGCGAACAGCGTGCAGGCGAGCACCAGATAGAACACGCAGCCCCAGAACGTCAGATGCCCTGCAAAAGACGGCACGTGTTGCCACTGCTCACGCGCAAACATCAGCGCCACAGCGGCGCTGCCGAAAGCCACCACGCCGGATTGCACGGCGGTCACCGTCAAAGGCGGCAGCGTCGCGTCGCGCATCACGCGCTTGGTCACGCAAACGGTCACTGCACGCAGTACCGCGGCCGCGAGAATCAGTGCATCACCGGGACTGAGCGTCAAAGCGCCATCTCCGGCCAGCAACCATGCACCCAGCAACGACAGCCCAACCGCCGCCCATTCGATGCGGCTCGGCTGGCGCTTCAGAAGCGACCACTCGACCAGCGGCGTCAGCACCACGCACAGGCTGATCAGGAACGCCGCGTTGGCCGCGCGCGTGAGCAACAGGCCGAAGGTCTCGCACAGAAAGATGCTGAACAGCAGCAAGCCGGCGCCGAGTACGCCGCGCAGCGCGCGGGCATCGGCGTGACGCAGCGGACGCAACGCGGGCGACAGCACCACGAATGTGATGCCGAAGCGCAGCGCGAGCAGCCCGAGAACAGGGTAATACGCGAGCGCGCTCTTGGCGACGCCGTAGCTGGTGCCCCACACCACGGCGACGGCCAGCAGCATCAGGTCGGAGAGGAGTTGCAGGCGTTCTGGTCTGGACATGGCGAACCTCGGGCGATGGATTCGTATTGTCGAGTGTTGCGCGCCGGGTGATAATCGGGGCGCGGTGCACAGCTTCTATGTCGCGAACGCATTAATCCGGCCACTGGCCTTTTTGCGCGAGCCTTTGTGACGATCCTCTTTCCACGGGCACGATGAACCCCAACGAACTCTTCGGGTTGTTGCCCGATATGGCGGTGTTTGCGCGCGTCGTGGATGCCGGCAATTTCTCGGCGGCGGCGCGCCAGCTGGGCAGCACGCCGTCGACGGTCAGCCGGCAGATCAAGCGCCTCGAGGAAGCGCTCGCGACCCGCCTGCTGGAGCGTTCGACGCGCAAGGTGCGGGCCACCGAATCGGGCGCGCAGGTGGCGCGCTACTGCCGGGAGATGGTGAGCGCCGCCTCGGGCGCGGTCGACGCCGCGGGTCAGCTGACTGGCCGGCCCCAAGGCAAGGTGAGCGTGAGCGCGCCGACGCAGTTCGCAAGAACGGTAATCCACCCGCTCGTCCCTGATTTTTTGCGCGCCTATCCGGAGGTCGATCTACAGTTACTGTATTCGGACCACGCGGCCGATCCGCTGGACGACAATCTCGACCTCGTGATCCGCCTCACTGAGCGACCGCCAGCCGGTCTGGCGGGCCGGCGCCTCGGCTCGGTGCGCTGGGTGCTGTGTGCGTCGCAGGCCTATCTTGACGCACGTGGCACGCCGCAAGAGCCGCGCGAGCTCGCTCAGCACGATTGCCTCTATCTTGGCGAAACGGCGGACGACAACCGCTGGCGTTTGCGGCGCGGCACGCACACGCAGACCGTCGAAGTGCGTGGGCGCTATATCGCCAATCATGCCGGCGCGCGACTCGAAGCGGCGCAGCAGGGTTTCGGTATCGCGAACGTGCCGGAATTCGCGGCGGCGAGCGCGCTTGCGCACGGCGAACTGGTCCAGGTATTGCCCGACTGGGCGCTCGAAGGACAGGCTTATGTTGGCTCGGTGTGGCTGCTGTATCCGCCGAACCGTTTTCTGCCATTGAAGGTGCGGGCGCTGATCGATTATCTGGTCGAGCACCTGCACGCTCCCGACTGACCTGCGGCTGGCACAATATGCGTAGCGTCCTGTCTCATACGGCGTGAACACAGCCAACCTGGAGCCGAGCGATGCAAACCCATCCCGTGCGTCTATCCCCGGGCGACGACTTGCGCGGCGCACTCGAAGACGCGCTACGCGAACTCAACCTGACGGCGGCCTTCGTGGTGCAGGGCATCGGTAGCCTGAGCGTCGCGCAATTGCGATTCGCAGGCGTCGAAGAGCCGACCGGGTTACGCGGCGATCTGGAAATACTCACGCTCGCCGGATCGATCTCGCCCGATGGCGCGCACCTGCATATGTCCGTTTCCGACTCGCGCGGCCAGGTGTTCGGTGGACACGTGGCGCGCGGCTGCAGCGTTCGCACGACGGCAGAGATACTGCTGGCGCTCTTGCCCGAGCACCGTTTTTCACGCGAGTACGATGCGGGCTCAGGTTTCGCGGAACTGGTGATTCGTGCGGAACCGAGTAAGGGGTGAATTAGCGCGGATTAATGGCCGCCGAGTGATTACCGCGCTGCCTGCATAAACGCGCGCACTTTCGCTTCGTCGACCGGATTCCACCAGACGCCGCCCACTTTCAACGAACTCGCGACGATCACACCGTCGACAATCGAAAGAATCTCCGCGACGTTACGCTCGGTGCAGCCACTGCCCACCAGCAACGGCAAAGTAGTCGCGGTGCGAATCTGCCGCAGGTAATCGGGGCTGGCGGCGTCGCCGGTGCGCTGGCCGGTGGCGATGATCGCGTCGGCATCGAAGAATTCGACGTCGCGCACCAGTTCCTCCAATGCACGATCCGCAACGATGGCGTGCGCGCCGTGCTTGACGTGAGCATCCGCAAACACGCTGATGCCATCGGCCCGCAAGCGCGCGCGGTAGCGCAATGCATGGGCGGCGGCGCCCTCGATCAAGCCTTCGTTCGCGACGTACGCGTTGGCCCACTGATTGACTCGCACGAAGGCCGCCTGGCTCGCCGCGGCGATCGCGAGCGCTGGAATCGCCGCGTTCGCGAGCACGTTGATGCCGATCGGCAGGCCGGTTTCCCGCGCGATGCGATCCGCCGTTACAGCCATGAATGCCGAAGTCTCGTGACCGATATCGTCGGGCTTCGAGAACGGCACGTCGCCGTGATTCTCGATGATCAGGCCATCGACGCCGCCGCTCGCATAGGCGAGCGCATCGGCGCGTGCGGCGGCATACAACGTTTCGCTCGACGTGCCCTGATAGCGCGGCGAGCCCGGGAATGCCGGGCAGTGAATCACGCCGATCACCACACCGCGGGAGCGGCCAAAAATCTGCTCGACGCAGTCGAGGCGTCCGCGGCCAACACCTGAAGAAGTTTCCATATCGATTCAACCTGCCAGAAGGGGAGGGACTGACGAATGCAGTAATTCGCGCGTCGTCGCGCGGTCGGGAAAGCTGGCTTGTGCCCCGCGTCGTGCGACGGCGTGGGCGGCTACTGTCTGGGCCCAGCGCAGCGCGAGCGGCATGGCGAGGTCTTGCGCCAGCGCGGCGAGCAGCGTGCCGCAGAAGGCATCGCCGGCGCCTACGGTATCGACGGCATGAGCGGGCACCGCGGCGAGAGGCTGGACGCCGTCGTCGTTGCACCAGAGCAGGCCGTTTGCGCCAAGCGTCACGCAAACCTCGCGGGCGCCGGCGCGCTGCAGTGCGCCGGCGGC
>JBEKNG010000497.1:0-4954 GCA_049523075.1 Paraburkholderia sp. | reverse complement strand
CTTTGTTTCAATCGGATGTTGAATGACCTGCACCACCTTGGTGGCCAAGCCGTTGAGCAGTGCATAAATCAGCACCACGTGGAGGAGAAGAACGGCGGCGATACCGCCAAAGCGGCGCACGGGGTTCTGCTGCTTTTTCCCGAACTCGCGCGGGCGCCCAGTTCTCTGAACCGGGGACGTGCCCGTCGGAAACTGCCCTTCAACTTTCATAACCACCTTCGTTCCTCCCGGCGTGAACCGCCCATTTCCGTGACTGCAGCGTTCTTACTACGTCGAAACATTGTTTACTTCAGCCCCAAAGAGGGGGCGCAACATTCTTTTGGACTCCAGATGGGGTGCCGCCGTGTCACTTGACCGGATTCAAAGGCTTACGCCTTCAATGCCTATCCCGGGTTGCGACGGCGTCGTACCGTCTATGTGCAAGGCGCGTGCCCGCTGCGGACAGAATTCTGAGCAGTCCGCGGGGATGAGCGGAAACGGCCAGTAATCTATCTGCGTAGAACTACTAATAGACGGTATTTGATACATCCCCTTCGGTTTGGCACAGGCTGCGACGGACGAAAAAATGCTCGAGCGTCACATGTATTTCACAGGCCAGCGCTACTCGGCTGTGATTCCTGCGACCGAACGATATCAGTTCAAAATCGTGCGTCAAACTTTTTTTGATGGGGGCATACTGTGTTTAGAGGATCTGCTCTAATCGCCCGCAGGCTCCAGCGCCAGTTTGCTTACAATCACGAAGGATTCAGGCTGAAAACGCGTTTGTGTTCAACGACATGCCGAATGAAATTGTAAGCAAGTGAAGGCTGGCGGTAATGCTATTGTGGCGCGATCAAATGCAGCGCGAAGAATCGGCGCTGCGCGGCCTCGATTCTAAAGCAGGTGAGCGGTCGGGTGCACGAAGGAAAAAACGTATTGCAGCGGGAGCAGGCGGGGGGATAAAGCGGGGCGCAGCACTGCGTCGCGCAGTTCGCGCGTGGCGAGGGTAGCGCTTGCGCACTATGAGGGCTGCACAAGGGCTGCGAGCGCGATGAACGCGCTCAGCTGGGTATGGGCAGAGACGAGTATCTCTGCCGCCGGCAGCGAAAATTTTTTGGGGCAGGCCTGCGCCTGCCCGATTCGCGGTCAGCTGGCCGGATTCGCGGCGCCCGTCGTGGATGGTGCCGCTGCGCTTCCCGCTCCCCGTGCGCTCGTCATGGATGCAGCCGGCAAGCAGTCGGCGCGGTATTCAGCCTGCACTTTCTTTTCGGCCGTCTGGATGTCGGCGGGGTAGAGGTTGTCGTCGTCGGTCGGGCTGTAGCCCACGGCCTCCAGTTCTCCCAGTTCGGTCATCAGTTGCTTGTGCGTGACCGGGCCCGCAGTGTGCGTGAACGGATAAGCGTTGCACTGCTCCTGGGTGAGTCCGGGGGCAGCCATGGCAGAAGCGCTGCCTACGAGCAGAAGGGTCATCAATACAGTACGTGTCGCAAGCTTCATGTTTGCATCCTCCACGGATCAGGTTAAAGAGGGCAACCGCAACGGGCCGCCGGATGCAAACAGGCTAGTGGACGGGGGATACCGTTTCGACCTCGAAACGATGAAAAATCCTTCACCTTCAGGCTGCGGCTGAAAAGGCGGTCAAACCGCGCACCGCTCGCTCACTCCCGCCGGTGCTAACGCACTTCGAGAACTTAAATAGTTTTTAATGAAACCGATGCGCGACGGATACAGCCGCGCGCGTAGTCTGTTCACATCGCAGTACCCCTCCACGTCGCGGCGCTTTGCGTGTCACGGGCCCCGAACTCAAATCCACAAGCCGAATATGGCATCATGTACTTCTACTGATAACCAGTCGCGCACGCCGCTCAAGTTGGCTGAGTTCGCCGCTGCGCGTGAAATCATCATGTCGCGAATTCTGACCATCGAAGATGACGAGATCACCGCCAACGAAATTGTCGGTGAACTGAAAAGCCGTGGTTTTACCGTGGATTGGGTGGCGAACGGTCGCGACGGCATGGCGCGTGCCATGAGCGACGAGTACGACGTCATCACGCTCGACCGCATGCTGCCGGGCGTAGACGGGCTGACCATCCTCACCACCATGCGCAGCATCGGCATTCAGACGCCGGTTCTGATGCTGAGCGCGCTGGGCGATGTGGACGAACGAGTGCGTGGCTTGCGGGCGGGCGGTGATGACTACCTGACGAAGCCGTTCGACCCCGAGGAAATGACCGCGCGCCTTGAAGTGCTGCTGCGCCGCAGTCAAACCCCGACGACCCAGTTCGAAACGACGCTGCGCGTCGGCCCCCTCGAACTCGATCTGATCTCGCGCAAGGTCCAGCGTGACGGCGAAGAGATCGTCCTGCTGCCGACCGAATACCGTGTGCTCGAATTCATGATGCGCCACGCCGGCCAGACCATCACCCGCACCATGCTGTTCGAAGCGGTGTGGGGCTACCACTTCGATCCGGGCACCAACCTGATCGACGTGCACATGGGGCGTCTGCGCAAGAAGGTCGATCCACCCGGCGTCAAACAGATGATCCAGACCGTGCGGGGCTCAGGTTACATCCTCGCGTGAGCAGACAACCTTGACGGACAACTCTTTCTCCGCGCAATCTGCACTGGGGCGCCGCTGGCATTCCACCACCTTTCGTCTGATCACGGTATATGCCGTGATCTTCTCCATTTCCGTGATGTCGCTGCTGGGATTTATCGGCTGGGCGGTGACGGGTGACATGGAGCATGAGACCGACGTCGTGATGGAATGGCAGCTCATCTACTTCGACTCCACGCCGAATTCTGAACTGGCCGATGCGATCCATCGCCGGCTCGAGCACGAGCGGATGCACTCTAATTACTACGGGCTGTTTTCAGCCGACGGCCAGCATATCGCCGGTGACGTGCTCACGCTTCCGTCCAATCTGCCGGCCGACCGGAGTGGGGTGACGCTCGATCACACCATATGGCTCCTGGACGGCGAGCGGGCGCCCGTGGTGCGCGCGATGGCCGAGCGCCGCGATAACGGCGAGACCCTCGTGCTGGCGCGCGATCTCACGCACATCCTGCGGATTCGCGACACCATCATCAACGCCTTGATCGGCGGCGGGATATTTTGCATCGTGGCGGGCGTGGTGGGCGGTCTCGCCTTGAGCGTGCGGCAAATGCGCCGCCTGAAGGCGATCCGGCGGGTGACCCGGCGCATCGCCCAGGGCGATCTCGGGCAGCGTCTGCCGATTGGCGGCCGCGATGAGATCGACATGCTGGCGCATCTGGTCAATCACATGCTGGCGGAAGTCGAGCGTCTGATGAACGAGGTGAAGGGCGCCTGCGACGGCATTGCCCACGATCTGCGCACACCGCTCGCCCATGTGCGGACCTTGCTGGGGCGCATCGCCGAGCGCTCAAACAACCTCGAGGATGTGGCTCTGTCGACTCTGGTAGAGCGCGCCCGCAGCGAGACCGATGCGCTGCTCGACCGCTTTCGCGCGATGCTGCGCATCTCCGAGATCGGCACCCTGCAGCGGCGCGGCGGTTTTGCCGAGGTGGAGCTGCAGGCGCTCGTCGAAGAGGTCGGCGAGCTGTATGAGCCGCTCGCCGAGATTCGCTCCCTGAATTTTACGGTCGAAGCCCAAGCCATGCCGGCGATTCACGGCGACCGGGCGCTGCTGTTCGAAGCGTTCAGCAACCTTCTCGACAACGCTTTCAAGTTCACGCCGGCGGGCGGGGCGGTGCGCATGGTGCTTCGGCAAACGCCTGCCGGGCCGGTGGTGGAGATCATCGACAACGGGCCCGGCATCCCGCTGGATGAGCGCGATGCCGTGCTGCAACGCTTCTATCGCGGCGAGCGCACGCGCCACCTGGCAGGCTCGGGGCTGGGGCTCAGCATTGTCTCGGCGGTACTCCGCGTGCATGACTTTGCGATCCGCATCGGCAACGCTGAACCTGGCGCGCGCGTGAGCATAGAATGCTGGTCGAGGACGCTTGCATGACCGGTCCCGCGTGTCACGGCGTTGCCTGTTTCCTATCCCATCCCGCTTTGACAGGTGGCTGAATGCGCATCCTGTTCGTTGCCGCGCCGCATCCCGAATCCGCATGGCTCTATAAGGCCTTGCAGGAGAGTGCACACAGCCTGCAACGCGCGGAGGACCTGCGCGACGGCGCGTTTCTCGTGACGCAGGAAGCGTTCGATGCGATCGTCGTGATGTCCTTCGACCCGCCATCGTATGCCGGTGTGCTCGCAGCATTGCCGCAATTCGTCGAGGCGGGTGCGGGTGCCGCGATTATCGTCGTGCTGGGCCAGTGCGGTGCCCAGGACCGCACCCGGGCACTGCGCGCAGGTGCCGACGCCTGTTTCGGGCAACCGTATTCATTCCTCGAAATGCACGAACGGATGCAGGCGCTGCGGCGCACGGTCGTTTCGCGGGCCGCGCACGATCAACCGGCGGCCGTGGCCGACACTAGCGCTGGGTTGACGCTTAATCCGCTGACGCGCGAACTGGTGGACGGCGACCACCGCCTGGTGGTGACGCGGCGTGAGTATCTGCTGCTCGAATGTCTGATGCGCCAACTGAACGCACCGGTGCCGCGCGAGCAGCTGATTCGTTATGCGTGGCCGGAGAAGGACGACGTCGATCCGTCGAGCGTGAATCTGGTGGTTTCGCGCCTGCGGCGCAAACTCGCGCAGCATCTGCCCGGCGTTCACATCGAGACGGTCAGCCGTTACGGCTATCAGATTGCGACGGGATCCCCTTAGAGGGGCGTAGAGGACAACGAAGCGAGCGCGCCCACCCATCTGGGGAGCGCGCTCTTTACGTTTACGAGCCGAAATAAGGTTGGCAGAAGTCGGACGGCCCGACGCAGCCGTTGGAGAAGTTGGGACCTGCCGTGGCGCAGCCGGATAACAGCAGTACGGCGGTGGCGGCGGCGAGCGCGTAGAGGGCGGCGCATTTGAGTAAGGTGCGGATTTTCACAA
>JBEKNG010000496.1:0-4971 GCA_049523075.1 Paraburkholderia sp. | reverse complement strand
GATCGCCCAGGGAACCGAAGCGAGCACTCACGCCGCAGTACCGGCCGCCCATTTCGATATTCTTTTTGAAGATGACCACATGCTGGTCATCGACAAACCGGCTGGCGTCGCCGTGCATGGCGGCAGCGGAGTCGCCTTCGGGGTGATCGAGCAGATGCGCGAAGCGCGTCCCCAAGCGAAATTCCTCGAACTGGTGCACCGCCTGGACCGCGAAACCTCGGGCGTCCTGATGCTGGCGAAGAAGCGCGCGGCATTGGTCGGTCTGCACGAGCAGATCCGCGAGAACAAGATGGACAAGCGGTACTATGCGTGCGTCCATGGCGAGTGGGCGAGCAACTGGGGTCGCCGCCGGGTGGTCAAGGAGCCGCTCCACAAGTATCTGACCGCGGACGGCGAGCGTCGCGTGCGGGTGCAGGCGGATGGTCTCGCGTCGCATACGGTTTTCAATCTGGTGAACCGCTGGCCGGATTACGCGCTTCTCGAAGCAGAACTGAAGACGGGGCGCACGCATCAGATCCGGGTTCACCTCGCGCATCTGGATTTGCCGATCGTCGGCGATGCCAAATACGGCGATTTCTCACTGAATAAAGAGCTGGCGCGCACCAATGCGCGACCCGGGCTGAAGCGGATGTTTCTGCATGCGTACCGGCTCAAGCTGGCGCACCCCGTCACGGGCGCGGTACTGCAGTTCGAAGCGCCGGTGCCGGCGGAATGCCGGCGTTTCGTCGATCAGCTCAATGAATTGAACAAAGGGTCAAACCCGGAGACGGATACGCATGGCTAGAGAGCAATTTGACCTGATCGTCTTCGATTGGGACGGCACCTTGATGGATTCGACCGCGCACATCACGCGGAGTATTCAGTCGGCCTGCCGCGACCTTGGTTTGCCAGTGCCGGCGGACGAGGCGGCGAGCTACGTGATCGGTCTCGGCTTGCGCGATGCGCTGCAGATCGCCGCGCCGACGCTCGATCCATCGGACTATCCGCGGCTCGCGGAGCGCTATCGCTTTCACTATCTGGTGAAAGACCAGACCACCGAACTCTTCACCGGCGTGCGCGAGATGCTGCAGGCGTTGCGCGACCAGGGTTATCTGCTGGGCGTCGCCACCGGCAAGAGCCGCGTGGGCCTGAACCGGGCGCTCGACCAGTCGCGCCTCACGAGCCTTTTCGATGGCACCCGCTGCGCCGACGAAACCTTCTCGAAGCCCCATCCGGCGATGCTGCACGAACTGACGCGCGAGCTGGGCCAGGATCTGACGCGCACCGTGATGGTCGGCGATACGACCCATGACCTGCAAATGGCGATCAACGCCGGTGTAGCTGGCATCGGCGTCACTTATGGCGCCCACCCGGCCGCCTCGCTTGTCGCGCTCGAGCCGAAGTTCGTCGCCTCGAGCGTCAGCGCGCTGTCCACATGGCTGATCGAGAACGCATGAGCGGCACCGCCATGGAACCGGTGCGGATCTGCGCCTCTGACGAGCTGATCGAGGGCGGCGCCGGGCTGCGCCGCCCGGCGAAATATGCCGGCGGTGACGCAGTGGTCTTTTTTGTCCGCTATGGTGGCGAGGCTTTTGGTTATCTGAACCGCTGTGCGCACGTGCCGATGGAGCTCGACTGGGTCGAAGGTCAGTTCTTCGAATCTTCGGGTTTATACTTGATGTGCGCCACGCACGGCGCAATTTACGCGCCGGACACAGGTAAGTGTGTCGGCGGTCCGTGCCGTGGCGGCAGGTTGCGTCCCGTTCAGGTCGACGAACGGGATACACCGGATGGCCGCGCGGTTTTCTGGCTGCCGGACGACGACCTGTGTCCGGTCACTCCCTGACTCTTCGATCTGCGACGCATGGCCGACAATCTCACTCCCGATCCGAACCAACCGTCCTCAGCGGGCCGCAAGCCAACGCCTACTGATGAACCGGGCTGGGAACGCGCCGCCCTCGAACGTATTGCGCTGGCTGCCATCAGCGAACAGCGTGCGGCGCGCCGCTGGAAAATCTTTTTCCGTTTCATTTTCATCATCATCGTCCTGCTGGTTGTCTGGGGCGTGTTCGACTTTTCCGGCGAGAAGGTGGCGACCACCGGGCGCCACACGGCGCTGGTTTCGCTGGACGGCGAGATTGCCGCGGACACCAACGCCAATGCCGATGACGTCGACTCCGCGCTGGAAAGCGCTTTCGACGACGCCGGCACGGCAGGCGTGATCCTGAGCTGCAATAGCCCGGGCGGCAGTCCGGTGCAGGCAGGCATCATCAATCGCGATATTCGCCGCTTGCGCGCCAAATATCCGTCCATTCCGCTGTATGTGGTGGTGGGGGACATGTGTGCCTCCGGCGGCTACTACGCGGCCGCGGCAGCGGACAAGATCTACGTGGACAAGGCGAGCATCGTCGGCTCGATCGGCGTGCTGATGGACGGCTTTGGCTTTACGGGGCTGATGGACAAGCTCGGTATCGAGCGGCGTCTGCATACGTCGGGCGAAAACAAGGGCTTCTTCGACCCGTTCTCGCCGGAGACGCCGAAGATGGATGCGCACGCGCAGGAAATGCTCGACCAGATCCACCAGCAGTTCATCGACGCGGTGCGTGAGGGTCGCGGCAAGCGACTGCATGAGACGCCGGATATCTTCTCGGGCCTTTTCTGGACCGGTCAGCAAAGTGTCGACCTCGGTCTCGCCGATGGGTTTGGCGACTCAGACTACGTTGCGCGCGAAATCATCAAGGCGCCGGATATCGTCGATTACACGGTGAAGGAAAGCATCACCGACCGCGTGGCTCGCAAGTTCGGCGCCGCCGTGGGCAGCGCTGCTGTGCATGCGATGGTGCTGGGTGGGAAGATGAGTTTGCGGTGAGGGTTGGCCGCTGCCGATTGCCGTCAGCTGTTGCTTGAAGCGGCGTCGGCGGCGGACCAGTCAGCCTGGCGCTGACCGGTCAAACGGCGGTAGCCTGGTCGGGTAGCGGCTGTCACGTTGGGCGGCCGTAGCCAGGATTGGCAGCGGAAACCCCCGTCAGACAGCCAACAGCAAGAAAATCGCCGGGCGCTTGTGCAGTTCGGGCGCCGGCGCCTTTTTCCAATCCGCCACCGTGCGGCTGACGATGGTCTCGGTTTCCAGCGTCAGATCAACGGCCACGCAAACCAGCGTGGAGGGTGCGCACGTCGCCAGCAGCGTATCGAGCAGCGACTTGTTGCGATAAGGCGTCTCGATAAAGATCTGGGTCTGCTTTCCCTTGCGCGATTGCTGTTCCAGATCGCGCAGCCGTTTGGCCCGCTCAGCGGCATCGACGGGCAAATAGCCATGAAACGCGAAGCTCTGGCCGTTCAGGCCGGATGCCATCAGTGCCAGCAGAATCGAGCTCGGTCCGACGAACGGCACGACCTTGACGCCGCGCTCGTGTGCCCGCCGTACCAGCAGCGCGCCCGGATCGGCGACAGCCGGGCAGCCGGCCTCGGAGACGAGCCCGGCATCGGTGCCGGCCAGAATTGGCGTGAGTAGCTTGTCGATCTCGCCGGCCGGCGTGTTCACATTCAGTTCGCGGATCTCGATTTCCTGGATCGGGCGCTCCGTGCCGACCTTCTTCAGGAATGCACGCGTCGTTTTCGCGTTTTCGCCTATGTAGTAGTGCAGCGCCGCTGCCCGAGCCCGCACCGGCGCGGGCAGGACGGCGTCGAGCGCCTCTGCGTCGCCCTCACCGAGGGTATTCGGGATCAAATAAAGTGTGCCGCTCATTGCGCCCCCAACAGTGGAAAACCAGCCGCCAGCAGCATCCGCGACAAGGCAATCAACGGCAGTCCAACGAGAGCCGTCGGATCGTCCGACTCGATCGCGTCCAGTAGTGCAATGCCGAGCCCTTCGGATTTGGCGCTGCCGGCTACATCGTAAGGCGTTTCGGCGCGCAGATAGGCTGCCAGAGCGGCGTCGGGCAGGTTCCTGAAACGAACCGTCGTGATGACATCGAGCGTCTGGGCGTTACCGTCACGGTTATCGAACAGGCACAGCGCGCTATGAAACTGCACTTCGCGGCCGCGCATCGCCTGCAATTGGGCGAGGGCTTTGTCGTGCGAGCCGGGTTTGCCGATTTGCAGGCCGTCGTAAGTAGCGACCTGGTCCGAGCCGATCACGAGCGCATGCTCGCCGGTGGGCAGTTTGGCTGCAACTGCCCGTGCTTTGGCCTCGGCGAGCCGCAGCGCAGTCGCTTCGGGCGTCTCGCCCGACTGGGGTGTCTCATCGAGCGCAGGCACGACGACGTCAAACGGCACGCGCAGGCGTTCCAGAAGTTCGCGGCGATAGCGCGAACTCGAAGCCAGAATCAGGCGCGGCGGGCGGGAAAGGGTATCCGGCATGGTGAACCAACGGCTAGAGAGGGGAGGCCGCACGGGCCTTGGCGCGTGCGGGCTTAAGTGTTTGACTCAAAAAGATAAAGCGGATATGATTTTGGGCTTTTCATCGGTATGCGTATGTTGCAGTCACGTTGCAAACCTCCAGGTAAGCCCCGCAGCTGTGCTGCGATCAGGGTTTGTCTCGTAGTAGCAGCGCGGTAACAGGCGGCATACTGATTACTCCGGCTCAATCCGTGCCGACGCAGGAGCGCACATGACTCAACATCCTGGCAAACCTGCCGGTCTCGCCGACCCGCATGATCTCGATCTGTTCGAATTCGCGCGTAGTGGGCGCCAGGCCGCGGGTCTCGTGCGCGTCTCGCAACTGCCGCGCATGTTAAACGAAGTTCCGGCGGAAGCGCCAGAGCGCGAAAGCGCGTTCACCTGGCAGGCCGAAGGGGCGACGCAGCCGGAATTGCAGGACGACGGCACCGAGGGTCCGCAGCCTTATCTGAGGCTCGCGGTTCACGGCGCTGCATGGCTCGAATGTCAGCGGTGTCTCGCGCCGTATGAGCAGGCGTTCAACGTCGACGCGACTTACCGGATCGTCAACACCGAGGCGGAAGCCGAAGAGTTTCCGCTCGACGAGGATGAAGT
>JBEKNG010000495.1:0-4989 GCA_049523075.1 Paraburkholderia sp. | reverse complement strand
TGAAGGGATTTCGCGCAACTGACAAGTATCGGCTGTGCCTGCCGACAAGGCAAGTCTGGTGCGCGATCCGAGCGGCCGTGCCGGCCGGTTTGGGGCCTAAAACGACATATTTACGGGCGTCCTGGGCAGGTTTTGTAATATACATGAAAGATTGTGATGACCCTGAGCGGGAGAGCCTGTGGCCCCCGCGTCCGATCGAGCGTCGGGTTTATCACTGCAACAGATAAGCGTATTGTATTTGCTTCGTTGCCCTCGCATGTGCCGGCCGGTAGATTTGCTGTCTCGCGCCACTATCGGCGTTTCCGCTCCGACTGAACGAAGAGTTTCGTGTGACGATTGCTTCCGACTCCGCAGTTCCCGCCCAAGGCGGCCAAGCCGCTCAAGCCTCCCATTCCGGCCAGGCTGCCCCGCAACGCATCGAAATTCGTGTTTTCGACGGCCCAGTGGGCGCCGAAGTCCTGGGGCTCGATCTGAACCAGCCGCTTGGCGAAGAGGGGTTTGCGCGCATTCATCGCGCACACCTCGATCACCACGTGCTGGTGTTTCGCGACCAGCGCATCACGCCTGACCAGCAGATCGCCTTTAGCCGCCGCTTTGGGCCGCTACAGATACACGTGCTGCGCCAGTTTCAGTTGCCGGGCTATCCGGAAGTGCTGGTCGTGTCGAATATCGTCGAGAACGGCAAGCCGATTGGTCTCGGCGACGCGGGCCATTTCTGGCACTCGGACCTCTCGTACAAGGAAAAGCCGAGCCTGGGCTCGCTGCTGCATGCGCAGGAGCTGCCGGCCGAAGGCGGCGACACGCTGTTTGCCAACATGCACCTCGCGTGGGATACGCTGCCGGCTCATCTGCGCGAAGCGGTAGAAGGGCGCTTCGCGGAGCATACCTATCTGGCGAAGTACGCGGAGTTGCAAAAGCGCAGCCCGTGGCGCCCGAATTTGTCCGCCGAGCAGATTGCCGAGGTGGAGCCGGTCGTGCAGCCGATTGTGCGCACGCATCCGGAAACCGGCCGTAAGGCGCTCTTCGTCAGCGAACATTTCACGACCCGTGTGATCGGACTGCCCGAAGACGAGAGCAAGCAATTGCTCGAAGAAATTTTCGCGCACAGCGTGCGCCCTGAGCATTTGTACAGGCATGTGTGGGCCGAGCACGACATGGTGTTCTGGGACAACCGTTCGCTGATGCACCTCGCGGCCGGGACGCCCGATCATCTGCGCCGCAAGATGTATCGCACAACTATCGAAGGCGACGTGCCGGTCTGACGGCAAACTCGCCCGCATGCACTCATCCACACGCTAACCGGAGTACCGATGCTGTCCACTTTTCGCCCGACGGCTGTTCGGTCGTCTTTCGCTCGCCGTTTCGCCGCAGCGGCGCTCGCCGTTTCGCTTGGGGCAGCCAGTCTTGGCGCCGCGGCGCCGGCGCAAGCCGAAGGGCAGATCCGCGTCGCCGAACAGTTCGGCGTGGTCTATCTGCTGCTCAACGTGGCTCGCGACCAGCAATTCATCGAGAAGGAAGGGCGCAAGCAAGGGCTGGATATCAAGGTGGACTGGATCAGGCTCTCGGGCGGCGCAGCAGTCAATGACGCGCTGCTATCCGGTGCGGTGGATATCGCCGCGGCTGGCGTGGGTCCCTTGCTGACGATCTGGGATCGTACACATGGCAGGCAGAACGTGAAGGGTGTCGCTTCGCTCGGCAATCTGCCGTATTACCTGGTGTCGAATAATCCCAACGTCAAGACGATTGCTGATTTCACCGACAAGGATCGGATCGCAGTGCCTGCGGTCAACGTTTCGGTGCAATCGCGGGTGTTGCAGCTAGCCGCCGCAAAGCGATGGGGTGACAAGGATTACAACCGCCTCGACAAGTTCACGCAGGCGATTCCGCACCCCGATGCGACCGCGGCGATTATCGCCGGAGGCACCGAGATCACTGGGCACTTTGGCAATCCGCCGTTTCAGGAGCAGGAGCTGGCGGGCAATCCGAAGGCGCACATCGTGCTGAATTCTTACGATGTACTAGGTGGTCCGAGCTCGGCCACGGTGCTCTATGCGACCGAGAAATTCCGCGACGCCAATCCGAAGACGTACCGCGCCTTTGTCGACGGGCTGGCCGATGCAGCACGCTTTGTGACGGAGAATCCCGATGCCGCAGCCGATATCTATATCCGGGTGAACCAGTCGAAGATCGACAGGAACCTGCTGTTGAAGGTCATCAAGAGTGCGGAAGTGCAGTTCAAGGTCGCCCCACAGAATACCTTCGTTCTGGCGCAGTTCATGTATCGGGTCGGCGCGATCAAAAACGAGCCGAAGTCGTGGAAGGACTACTTTTTCGACGATCCTGCCACAGCGGCAGGAAGCTAACTGCGCGTCTTGCGCACCGGCCGGCTGCCTCGGCACGGCCAAACTTACCTGGACCGATCCGATGGTAGCCAATCCTGACCTTCTGTTACCCGACGACGCCGGTCCAGCAGAGACGGCGACGGACGCCGCGCGCCCGCACACCAGCGAGAAACTGCTCGTGGTCGACCGGGTGAACCTCGAATACCGCACTGGCGAACGAATCGTACGCGCGACCCATCAGGTGAGTTTCGACGTATACGGTGGCGACCGTTTCGTCCTGCTCGGCCCATCGGGCTGCGGTAAATCGACGCTGCTCAAGGCTGTCGGCGGCTTCATCGAACCTACCTCCGGTAGCATCTCGCTGGACGGTCAAACGGTGCACGGCCCCGGTCCAGACCGGATCGTGGTGTTCCAGGAATTCGACCAGTTGCCGCCGTGGAAGACGGTGCTGCAAAACGTGGCCTTTCCGTTGCGCGTCGCCAAGAAACTCTCGCGTGCCGAAGCCAACGAACGGGCCTCGTATTACCTCGACAAGGTGGGGCTCGCCGCGTTTGCGAAAGCGTATCCGCACACCTTGTCCGGCGGCATGAAACAACGCGTGGCGATTGCACGGGCGCTCGCCATGCAGCCGCGTGTGCTGCTGATGGATGAACCGTTCGCCGCGCTTGACGCATTGACGCGCCGCAAGATGCAGGAAGAGTTGCTGCGTCTGTGGGACGAGGTGAATTTCACGCTGCTGTTCGTGACGCATTCAATCGAGGAAGCCTTGATCGTCGGCAACCGCATTCTGCTGCTGTCGCCGCACCCGGGACGCGTGCGCGCCGAACTCAATAGCCACCGATACACGCAGGACAGCACCGGGCACAGCGATTTTCAGCGCACTGCCGAACGCATCCATCATCTGCTGTTCGACGAGACGGAGTCCGCTCAATGAGTTTTCCTGCCAACTTGCTGCCGCCCGTTCGCGAAGAATACGAGCGTCCTCTGGAGCCGCTCGGCGATGTCGCGCCTGAAAAGCCGTTGCCGGTGGGAAAACGCATTTTCGCCCAGACATGGTTGCGCAAGACGCTTATTGCGCTCGTGCTGGTGATCGTATGGGAAGCTGCAGCTCGCGCGGTCAACAACGATCTGTTGCTGCCTTCGTTCAGCGCCACGCTAAGCGCATTCGTGCAGGGCATCCTGTCCGGCGAGCTGCTGCAAAAAACGGCCGTGTCGATGTCGGTGCTGCTGCGCGGCTATCTGCTGGGCGTCGCGTTCGCGTTCGTGCTGACTTCGCTGGCGGTTTCGACCCGCATCGGCCGTGACCTGCTCACCATGTTGACCGCCATGTTCAACCCGTTGCCCTCCATCGCGCTGCTGCCGCTCGCGTTGCTGTGGTTCGGTCTTGGCACCGGAAGCCTGCTGTTCGTGCTGGTTCACGCTGTGCTGTGGCCCCTGGCACTCAATACCTATTCAGGGTTTCAGGCGGTGCCGGCAACGCTACGCATGACAGGGCGCAACTACGGCCTGACGGGCCTGCGCCACGTCTTGCTGATCCTCGTACCGGCCGCATTGCCGTCGATTCTCGCCGGATTGCGGGTAGGGTGGGCATTTGCGTGGCGTACGCTGATCGCCGCTGAACTCGTGTTTGGCGCCAGTTCCGGTAGCGGTGGTCTGGGTTGGTATATCTTCGAGAACCGTAACGAACTCTACACGGACCGGGTCTTCGCCGGCCTTGCCGCGGTGATCATCATCGGCCTGCTGGTCGAACATCTCGTGTTCGATACCCTTGAGCGCGTGACGGTGCGTCGCTGGGGTGTCCAGCACTAACGTCCGGACGGGTGCAGCAGGTGCGTGTGGCGAGGCTCAGGCCTCAACAATCTCGCGTCCCTGTCTCACGGCAGTGTCCTGGTCACCGGGCGCGTCGTCCAGATCGGCCATTGCATCCAGCTGGTTATGGTTTACCTTGAGCCGAAAATGGCCGCGAATATTGACTGCGAACTGTCGCCAGCGACAGCGCTATACTCATTTGCAGGGTTGCACGTTCCGCCTGACTACAAGCCATCGTACCTGGCACGCCTGCTCATCAAATAACGGTGAACCGCTGCCTGGCACATTCAAGTGTCGGGCTTGCGTGCCATGGCAGGATTGCAGATCGTTGTCATGCCTTGATCCGGCCACGATGCCTGCTGCGTCATGGTCCGTCGCCGTGCTGAAACAGTCTCTTGCATCGTCGGGCCCCGGGCGTGAACGCTATAATTGAGCCAGATTGGTGCGCTCACGCGCAAAAACCAAAGAGGATGCGACGGCGCTTCAGGTGATGCTTCGTGCACGCCAGAGATCAGCCGCGCGCTGAGCAGGATCCCTTCAGGCAGGTGGCGTTGGCCAGCGCGTTCCAAACGCAGCAGGAGTACCAGGCATGAGCAACGAAAATCCTCCGCGCGTACTCGTGGTGGATGACGATCCCGCAATCAGGACGCTGATCGCGGATTATCTTCATGAGAATGACCTGAGAGTCACGGCTGCGTCGAACGGCAAGGAGATGACCGCGGCGCTGAAGGAACATGCGATCGACCTGATCATCCTCGACCTCCGGATGCCGGGCGAGGATGGCATGCAGATCGCCCGGCGAGTGCGTGACCAGTCGTCGCTTCCCATCATCATCGTG
>JBEKNG010000494.1:0-4995 GCA_049523075.1 Paraburkholderia sp. | reverse complement strand
GCTTGACGGCCGGGGGCTGTTATTAAAACCTTAAAGCAGCAATCGTTCAGATATTGACAAGTCTAAAGCAGGATTGTAAAGGCCACGAAAGAAGTGATTTCCCGGTATGGCAGAATCGATGAACCAAGTAGCATTATGCGAGCCTTGAACGACAAAATTCCCTGCCTGATTTACAGGGAGGATAGTGTTCAGAGGACCCGCAGGTTCCGGATTTTTCCGATGGTCGGCGACCGACTCAGGATGAGTTCCATGATGTACTCGGGCAGTAGTGCGCGTGGGATGTTGCCAGGAATCCCGTCTACGAGTTGCGAAGGAACCTGAACGATGAACGCGTCAGGATCGCTTTTGAGGCTGTGTTCGTAGCTGACTCGGCAATCCATGTCTGTATGTCGCGGTCGGTGGCATGGCGGATGGCTGATGTGGCGCTCGATCCGCAGTTTCGAATGTTGAGCGGGATACCCGGAAAACCGGCAAAAAGTCGCGAACTCTCTGCTCTGCTGTATCTCCGGGGATCGCCGCTGATCCCAATGCCGGCGTGGCAGACAGCCGGTTTGAATCCCTCGGGGAGGCGTTTTCCCGGAAGCGTGACGGTATACTTGGCGCAGAAAACGACCGTATACCGTCAAGTATACCGTCACAATGCTGTATATCTGGCTGCATTTGGCGAGACGACGGTAGACGGTCGTTTAGCCAAAAGCCGAATTACTTCAATGGCTTATGGCCGTCCTGAGACGTACTGAGCATCCGCTCCACGTACCGCGCAATCAGATCAATCTCCAGATTAACCTTCGCACCCTCACGCAGATGTTTGAGCGCAGTCACCTCGACCGTATGCGGAATCAGATTGATCGAACACTCACAGCCGTCGTCGCGATCCTTCACCGAGTTGACCGTGAGGCTCACGCCGTTGACGGTAATCGACCCCTTGTACGCCAGATAGCGGCCAATCTCCCGCGGCGCAAGCACACGCAATTCATGCGACTCACCGACCGGCGCAAAATGCGTGACCGTCCCGAGTCCATCCACGTGGCCCGACACGATATGTCCACCGAGCCGGTCATCCGCGCGCAGCGCCTTCTCGAGATTGACCTCACCTGGCTCGCCGAGCCCGGCCGTGCAGTTCAGGCTCTCGCGCGACACATCCACTTCGAACGAGTTCGACGTCTTGGCCACCACGGTCATGCAGGCGCCTTGAATCGTGATGCTGTCGCCAAGCTGGACGTCCTCGAGATCGAGGCCACCTGCGTTGACGTTCAGGCGTACGCCCGCATCCCCATCGCTGCCGAGGGGTTTGACTGATTCGATGCGGCCGACCGCCGCGACGATTCCGGTAAACATCGTGCTGGTTCCTTGGTTAATTCTCAGTAGGGTGGGGCGCAGATTGAGGCGCGAAGCGCGCCAGAATCCGCAGGTCGTCGCCGATCCGGTCGATGGCGTGGAAGTTCAGGTGCACGCGGTTCTCGAGCGTTTGCGGTGCGACCAGACTGAACATGCCCATCGAGTCGATGCCGAGCAGACTCGGCGCCAGATAGACCAGCAGTTCGTCGACACAGCCTTCACGCAACAGCGAGCCGTTTAGCTTGTAGCCGGCCTCGACGTGCAGTTCGTTGACCTGGCGCTCGCCGAGCACCTTCAGCATGGCAGGCAGATCCACTTTGCCGTCCGCGTTCGCCATTTGTACGATTTCCGCGCCATGGTCGCGCAACACCTTCGCGCGTTCGGTGTGGCGCTCATCCAGATTGCCGCAGAAAATCAGCGTCGGCGCGCCGGCCAGAATCTGCGCGGTGGGCGGCACATCGAGCTGGCTGTCGATCAGCACGCGTTGCGGCTGGCGCGGCGTATCCACGGCGCGCACGGTCATGCGCGGATCGTCTTCCCTCACGGTGCCAATACCCGTCAGGACCGCCGACGCGCGGGCGCGCCATGCGTGACCGTCGGCGCGTGCTGCCTCGCCGGTGATCCATTGGCTTTCGCCGGATGGCAGCCCGGTGCGGCCATCGAGCGAGGCCGCCACTTTCATGCGCACCCATGGCCGGCCACGTGTCATACGCGACACGAAGCCAATGTTCAGTTCATACGCTTCATTGGCGAGCAGCCCGCAGCGCACTTCAATGCCCGCGTCGCGCAGCATCTTGAGGCCGCGTCCCGACACCTGCGGGTTCGGATCTTCCATGGCCGCGACCACGCGTTCCACCTGCGCTTCGATCAGCGCATTCGCGCACGGCGGTGTGCGGCCGAAATGGCTGCATGGTTCGAGCGTGACATAAGCCGTGGCGCCGCGCAGATCGTGGCCACGTGAACGCGCGTCCTTCAGTGCCCGTACTTCGGCATGGTCCTGCCCGGCCGGCTGTGTGAAACCCTCGCCGATCACCTCGCCGTTCTTGACCAGCACGCAGCCGACGCGCGGGTTCGGATCGGTCGTGTACATACCGCGCTTCGCGAGAGCGAGCGCGCGTTCCATATGGACGAAATCGGTTTGCGAGAACATCGGCGTCCGTTAAGTGCTGTGGCGTGTTCTATCGTGATGTCTTGACGTTTGCTTCAGACTTCAGACGGCCAGCGCGGCGAAGGCACCGCGTGCCGCATCGATCGTCGCGTCGATGATCGCGTCATCGTGAGCAATCGACACGAAACCTGCCTCATAAGCCGACGGCGCGAAGTACACGCCCGCGTCGAGCATCTTGTGGAAGAACGCATTGAAACGCGGCACGTCGCTCTTGGTGACTTCGGCGAAGCTCGCGGGAATCTTGTCCGCGAAGTAAAGGCCGAACATGCCGCCGAGCGAGTCCGCTGCGAACGGCACGTTCGCTTCGCGAGCGGCGTGGCTGAGCCCCTGTACGAGTCGCGTGGTGCGTGCGCTGAGCGTGTCGTAGAAGCCCGGCGCCTGGACCAGTTGCAGCGTCTTCAGGCCGGCCGCCACGGCGATCGGATTGCCCGACAGCGTGCCCGCCTGGTAGACGCCGCCGAGCGGCGCGAGGTGGGCCATGATGTCGCGGCGACCGCCGAATGCCGCTGCCGGCATGCCGCCGCCGATCACCTTGCCGAGGCAGGTGAGATCCGGCGTGATGCCATAGACCTGCTGGGCGCCGCCCAGCGCGACGCGGAAGCCGCACATTACTTCGTCGAAAATCAGCACGGAGCCGTATTCGGCGCACAGACGGCGCAGGGTGTTGAGGAACTCCGGCGTGGCGCGCACGAGGTTCATGTTGCCCGCGACCGGCTCGACGATCACCGAAGCGATCTCATTGCCGAAAGCCTTGAACGCTTCTTCGAGTGCGGCTACGTTGTTGTATTCGAGGACCGTGGTGTGCTTGGCGATATCTACGGGCACACCAGCCGAGGTCGGGTTGCCGAAGGTCAGCAGGCCCGAGCCGGCCTTGACCAGCAGGCTGTCCGCGTGGCCGTGGTAGCAGCCTTCGAACTTGACGATGCGGCTGCGGTTCGTGAAGCCGCGGGCGAGGCGCAGCGCGCTCATGGTGGCTTCTGTGCCGCTTGACACCATGCGCACCTGTTCGATCGACGGCACCAGCTTGCAGATTTCTTCGGCGATTTCGACTTCGGATTCGGCGGGCGCGCCGAACGAAAAACCGTTGACGAGCACCTTCTGCACGGCTTCGAGCACTTCGGGATGGACGTGACCGAGGATCATCGGGCCCCAGGAGCCGATGTAGTCGATATAGCGCTGGCCGTCGGCGTCCCAGAAGTAGGCGCCCTGCGCGCGCTCGATGAAGCGCGGCGTGCCGCCGACCGAGCGGAACGCGCGCACAGGCGAATTGACGCCGCCGGGGATGGTGAGCTGGGCGCGTTCGAAAAGCGCTTCGTTGCGGGAATTGCTGGACATGGACGTTGGACCTGTCTGAAAGAGATGCACAGAGGCGCGCGGGATCGACCGGCGGCCGGCGGATTGCCCGGCCCGCATGCCCGTTTCGCGGCAGCTGAATGGTTATCTGAAATTGTACCGGAGTCGCGCGCAGTCGGCGGGCGGCGGCGCGGGCGTGCCTTGCGGCGGATTGTCCGGGCGCACATCGCCCGGCGAAGCCTCGTTTCCGGATTGTCCGGGCACGCACCACCCGCCACGGCCGCGTTTCGAGCGTCGAGGTTTATTGGTATGCTCGTCCATCATGCGTGACATCCTCATTCCCGCGTCGGCCGAGGCCGCCGAACCCGTGACCCCAACCACTCCAGCGTCGGCACTCACGCCGGGTGGCGGCGCTTCACGCGCAAACTACGTTTATGCCCAGTTGCGCGACGACATCTTCGAATTGCGGCTGCTGCCGGGAGACCGGCTGACCGAAGGCGCCATTGCGGAGCGTTTCAACGTCTCGCGCACGCCGGCACGGGAAGCGTTGCAACGCCTGCAGGGCGACGGCCTGATGCAAGGCTACGTGCGCGGCGGCTGGGAAGTCGTGCCGATCGACTTCAAGCGCTTCGACGATCTGTACGAAATGCGCGAGTTGATCGAGACTTTCGCGATCCGCCGGCTGTGTCAGCGCGATGGGCCGCTTTCCGCCGAACTGGACCGTCTGCTCGATCAGCTCGATGCGATCTGGCAGGCGCCTCCGGGCGAACGCCTCACCGGCGGCCGCGAGGTGGCGATGCTCGATGAAGCCTTTCATCTGGCGCTCGTCTCAGCGACCGACAACGATGAACTGACGTCCGCCCTGCAGCGCGTCACCGACCGCATTCGCGTCGTGCGGCGGCTCGACCTGGTGTACGGCAATTGCATCGACGAAACGTACGAGGAGCATGCCACCATCCTCGCGGCGATCCGCGCTGGCGACACCGAGGTGGCGCTCGCCTGTATCACGCAGCACATTCAGGGCAGTCGGTCTGAAGTGCGCAAGCTGACCGTGCATCGCCTCCACAGCGTGCGCACCAAGGCGGAACATGCGACGGATTCGGGCGCACCGTCGAAGGGCCGCGGCACCATCTAGATCCAGCTTTGGGCGCCGTCGGCAGCGGCGCTGCCCGTCTGGCGGGGGTGTCCGTACCAGC
>JBEKNG010000493.1:0-5001 GCA_049523075.1 Paraburkholderia sp. | reverse complement strand
CAAACTGATTGCGCAAGGTAGCGCCGATACGATTCGCAACGACGCTCGCGTGCAGGAAGTGTATTTCGGCACCGGCAAGACCTTCCAGGCGCATGCAGCGCTCGACCATCAGGACGGCCAGGCGGGTCATCAAGGGGTGTGGCAATGAGCGAGCCGATGCTGAAAGTCTCCGGTCTCAATGCTTTCTATGGCCGTGCACACATCCTGTTCGACGTCGGTCTCGAAGTGGGGCGGGGCGAAGTGGTGGCGCTGATGGGTCGCAACGGTGCTGGCAAATCCACCACGATGAAGGCGGTGATGGGGCTGCTGCCGCGCCGTCAGGGCGAAGTGCGGTTTCGCGGCGCGGACATTGCGACGCTGCCGCCATATCGGATCGCCCGTATGGGGATGGGCTTTGTGCCGGAAGACCGCCGCGTGTTCTCCGATCTTACGGTGATGGAGAACCTCGACGCAGGCCGTCTACCGCCGCGCGAAGGCGCGCCGCAATGGACCCCGGACAAGCTGTTCCGACTCTTCCCCAATCTCGGCGAAATGCCCAGGCGCCCCGGCGGACAAATGAGCGGCGGCGAACAGCAGATGCTGACGGTCTCGCGCACGCTGATGGGCAATCCGTATCTGGTGTTGCTCGATGAACCGTCGGAGGGTGTGGCGCCGGTGATCGTCGAGCAGATGGCGAATATGATTCTCGAACTCAAGCGCGAAGGGCTGTCCATTCTGTTGTCCGAACAGAATCTGCACTTCGCCGAGCTGGTCAGCGACCGCGCGTATGTCCTCGAGAAAGGTCAGATCCGCTTTAGCGGCACGATCGGCGAACTCGCGAAGAACGAAACAGTCAGGCGCGCTTATCTTAGCGTCTGATTCCTGCGATGCAGTCCTGCGCCTGGCAAAATGCAGGCGAACGGTTGCGTCGGATAGTCGTTGCGAAAGGAGAAGCAGATGGCAGCAGAGACGTTGACAGGGTTGTCGGGCAAGGTCGTGGTGACGAATATCGGCCTGCTGTTATCCGGCGATATCGACAAGCCGATTCTCGACGCCGACACGCTGGTGATCGACGACGGCGTGATCGTCGCAGTGGGTAAGGAGAAAGACTGTGACCTCGAAGGCGCGCGGACTACGGTCGATTGCAAAGGCACGACGGTGGCGCCTGGCCTGATCGATTCGCACGTCCATCCTGTCTTCGGCGACTGGACGCCGCGTCAGAACCAGATGGGCTGGATCGAGTCGAATCTGAACGGCGGCGTGACAACGATGATCTCGGCCGGCGAAGTGCATTTGCCAGGACGTCCTAAGGACGTGATCGGCGTGAAGGCCCTTGCGATCACGGCGCAACGCTCGTTCGAAGGCATGCGCGGCGCGGGCGTCGGCGGCGGCGTGAAAGTGCTTGCCGGTGCGCCCGTGATCGAAAAGGGCATGGTCGAGGAAGACTTCAAGGAGCTGTCTGAAGCGGGTGTGAAGTTGCTGGGCGAAGTGGGTCTCGGCAGCGTGAAGGCCGGTGAAGAAGCCGGCCAGATGGTTGCCTGGGCGCGCAAGTACGGGATTCAAAGCACAATTCACACGGGCGGACCGTCGATTCCCGGCTCGGGACTGATCGACAGGGACGTGGTACTCGCGGCCGATGCCGATGTCATCGGCCACATCAACGGCGGCCACACGTCGCTGCCTTACCGCCATGTCTGCGATCTGTGCGAGCAATCCACGCGTGCACTGGAAATCGTCCACAACGGTAATGAACGGATCGCCTTGCTGACCGCGCGTCACGCCATTGAGCTTAAATGTCCGCACCGGATCATTCTCGGCACGGACAGCCCCGCGGGATCGGGCGTGCAACCGCTCGGCATTCTGCGGATGATCGCGTTGATTTCGAGTCTTGCTGACGTCCCCGCGGAAATCGCCTTTTGCTTTGCGACCGGTAACACTGCACGGCAGCGCAATCTGCGCCAGGGGCTGATTGAAGTGGGCCGTCCCGCGGATCTGGTGTTCATGGACCGCGCGCAGCACACGGCGGGCAGCACGTTGCTCGAAAGCGTGCAGCTTGGCGACATACCGGGCGTGGGCATGGTGATGATCGACGGCCTGATCCGTTGCCGGCGCAGTCGCAACACGCCGCCGGCTACCGAAGTGCCGGTGGTTGTCTGAGCGCGCAACGCGACCCGTCGACGCCGCGGCCATGAACCGCCCCGCGAACCTCACGCTCAACGTCAACGGCGCGATGCATGCCGTCAGCGCTGGTATCGATACGCCGCTGCTCTATCTGCTGCGTAACGATCTGGCGCTGAACGGTCCGAAGTTCGGCTGCGGGCTCGGTGAGTGTGGTGCATGCACGGTACTACTCGACGGCATCCCCACGCGCTCGTGCGTGACGACCGCGAGAGTGGCGTTGGGGCACGAAATCACCACACTTGAAGGATTGGGTACGCGGGCCGCGCTGCATCCGGTGCAGCAGGCGTTCATCCTGGAACAGGCCGCGCAGTGCGGCTATTGCCTGAACGGCATGATCATGACCGCAAAGGCGCTGCTCGACCGGGATCCTCATCCCAGCGACGACACGATCCGCCGTGAGCTGTCGCGCAACCTGTGCCGTTGCGGCACCCACGTCGAGATCCTGCGCGCCGTGCACCGGGCCGCTGAATTGCTGGCGGCGCAGCGTCGCGAGCATGAGGGAGCGCGTGCATGACCGGGCCGGACGTCAGCGTCGAGCGTCAATCGCTGTCGCGCCAGCAGCTCGATGACGCGCAGAATGTGCTGGTCGTGCTGCGCCCGCCGCAAGCGCCGCTCAAGCCCGCCATTGGGCAGCCGGGCTCGCGCTCGTCCTTCGTGCCGACCATGGCGGACGTCTTCCTCGTGGTGCGCGGCGACGGCAGTGTGCTTGCGTTCAACGGACATGTCGATCTGGGAACCGGCATTGGCACTGCGCTCGCGCAGATCGTCGCCGAAGAACTGGATGTGCCGCTTACGCGCGTGTCGGTCGTGCTCGGGCACACCACTGAGGTGCCGAACCAGGGCCCGACGATTGCGAGCGCAACGATCCAGATCTCTGCGGTGCCGCTGCGTCTTGCTGCGGCGCAGGCGCGGCAGTTTCTGGTGCAGCAGGCGGCCGCGCGCTTTGGCGTCAGCGCCGATATGCTCGACGTGCGCGATGGTATCGTGCACCGCCGCGGCGAAGAGGTGGCACAAGCGGTGACGCAAGGCATCGGCTATAGCGAGCTGATCGCCGGGCGGCGCATCGAACTGACGCTCTCGACGGATACGCCGGTCAAACCGCCGGAGACATACCGTATTGTCGGCAAGAGCACGGCGCGCGTCGATATTCCCGCCAAAGCCACCGGCGAGCTGACGTTCGTGCACGACGTTCGCGTACCTGGAATGCTGCACGGCAGGGTGGTGCGACCGCCTTATGCGGGCGTGGCGCAAGGCGACTTCGTTGGTAATAGCCTGCTACACGTCGATGAGGATTCCGTGCGCGATCTGCCCGGCATCGTCAAGGTCGTTGTGATCCGTGATTTTGTAGGCATCGTGGCGGAGCGCGAGGAGGTTGCGCAGCAGGCCGTCAAACGGCTCAACGTCCAGTGGAAGCCAGTAGAGGGGTTGCCGCCGCTCGAAAGCAGCAGCGAGGTGGAGGCCGCCTTGCGTGCCAATCCCTCGAATCGTCGCGATCTGGTAATTGAAGGTGACGTCGACGCCGCGCTCGCACAAGCTGGTAACACGCTCGAACGCACCTACGTGTGGCCGTTCCAGATGCACGCCTCGATCGGGCCGTCGTGCGCGGTGGCCGACTACCATGACGGCGCGCTCAAGGTCTGGTCCGGCACACAGAATCCCCATTCGCTACGTGCGGATCTGGCGCTGCTCCTGGCGCTCGACGAGGCGCGGATCGAGGTGGTCCGGATGGAGGCCGCCGGCTGTTACGGCCGCAACTGTGCCGACGACGTGGCCGCGGATGCAGCGTTGCTGTCGCGTGCGGTTGGCAAGCCGGTGCGTGTGCAACTATCGCGCGAAGACGAGCATGCATGGGAGCCGAAAGGCGCGGCGCAACTGATGGACGTACGCGGCGCGGTGGATGCGAACGGCCAGCTCACGGGCTACGATTTCGCCACCCGTTACCCGTCGAACGACGCGCCGACGCTCGCCTTGCTGTTGACCGGCACGATCGCGCCGCAGCCACAGGTATTCGAAATGGGCGACCGCACGGCGGTGCCGCCCTACGACTACCGAACCATGCGGATCGTTTGCGACGACACGCCACCGATTGTCCGCGCCTCATGGTTGCGCGGTGTCTCCGCATTGCCGAACACGTTTGCACACGAATCGTTCATCGACGAACTGGCTGCGCAAGCCGGCGTCGATCCTGTCGCGTTCCGCTTGCAGCACCTGACCGATCCCCGTGCGATCGACCTGGTCAAGGCGGTCGCGGCCAAGGCCGGCTGGCAGCCGCGTAATGTCGCGCTAAAGGCGGAGCCTGCGGAGCAAGAGGAACAAGCCGAACCTGAAGACGACATCGCCCGCGGCCGAGGCTTTGCTTACGCACGATACGTACACAGCAAATTCCCTGGTTTCGGCGCGGCATGGGCCGCCTGGGTGGCAGACGTTGAAGTGAACCGCAAGAGTGGCGAGATGGCCGTCACGCGCGTGGTGGTGGGGCAGGATACCGGCACGATGGTGAATCCGGACGGCGTGCGTCACCAGATCCACGGCAATGTGATCCAGGCAACCAGCCGCGCGTTGAAAGAGCGCGTGACGTTCGGCAAGAACGCAGTCACGAGTCAGGAGTGGGGCGCCTATCCGATTCTGACGTTCCGCGAGGTGCCGGTCATTGAAGTGGTGATGATGCCGCGCCATGGCGAGCCGCCTATGGGTACCGGCGAATCGGCCTCGCTGCCGGGTGCGGCGGCGATCGCCAACGCCCTCTTTGATGCGACCGGTGTGCGCTTTCGCCGCCCGCCCTTCACGCCGGAGGTGATCCGTGCAGCGCTCGCCGACGGCCCGGCGCAAGAAGCGGCCGTC
>JBEKNG010000492.1:0-5009 GCA_049523075.1 Paraburkholderia sp. | reverse complement strand
CCGAAAAAGGCGTGGTGCTTCCGGCTCCCCAGCCGGTCTCCCCCGAACAGGCGGGCACCGGTTCATACAAGGAGATTTTCGGGCCGCGATACCGGACCCGCACCGTTCTCCTGTCGATCTTCAACATGGCCCAGGTGATCGGCTTCTATGGCTTCGCCGCGTGGGTGCCGACGCTCCTGATCCATCGTGGCATCCACGTCACGGCGAGCCTCGGATACGCCTTCGTGATCGCCATCGCCAATCCGTTCGGGCCACTCCTCGGCGTGTGGTTCGCCGATAAGCTCGAGCGCAAGACGCAGATTTGCGGCGGCCTGATTACGATGGCCGTGGTCATCGCGCTGTTCTCGCAGGTTTCCGCGCCGTGGTTGCTGATCGTGCTGGGCGTGCTGTTCACGCTGGCCGCGAACATCATGTCCTATGCGTACCATGGCTATCAGGCCGAGTTGTTCCCGACGCGGGTACGGGCCCGGGCGATCGGCTTTGTCTATTCGTGGAGCCGGATTTCCGCCGCGTTTGCGGGGCTGGCGATCGGCGTTCTGTTGCATGGATACGGCGTGGCGGGAGTGGCGGCGTTCATCGGCGTCTCGATGCTGGTTGGGATTTGCATGATCCTGCTCGGGCCGTCGACACGTGGACTGGCGCTCGAGACCATTAGCCATTGATTCGCGCGCCGGCGCCTGAGCGGCTCCCATGCAATCCGTCGCGCGGATGACGATTGATGCGCCCAAAAAGAAAGGCCCGGTTACGAGCCGGGCCTGCAAAGGTCACCCCGCTGCAAAGGCCAAGGGGCAACTGGACGTGACTGAGGGGTAATGCTCAATGCGTCGGGCGATGGGGTCGACACCCGACCGATGCGTATTACTGTATCCGCTCTGACTTAAAGGCACCTTAAGCTCACACTACATTGCTGTCAGGGGTGTGCCCGTGCCCCGCCCCCGACCTCGCCGCAGCGGCGATCAAGGATGCAATGCATAATTGACGACGACAAACAACGGACGCGGAGTCATGACGGAACCCGAAAGCGGAACAGCACGCCCTGTAACGACAGGCGAGGCCAAGGCGAGCTCGTCCCGCGCGTCGAAGGCTCCCGCGCCGTCGTCCGGATCGTATCTGACCTTGTGGGTCATTGTCCTGACGCTGCCGGTTACGATTGCAGGGCTTATGATCACCCTGGAGATTTTCGGTCTGCTCTTGCGCCTGGGTCTGCATTGAAATGAAATTGCCGCTGCGCGGCTGAACAGCTTCTTGCAAGCGCTAATCGTCGAAGCCCAATTCGGCGTCGACCTGCTGGCCGAGTGTCAGCACCGCGCCGAAGCCGGACGCAACGATCGCGTTCTGACCGAACGTCAGTGCGCCGCCGAGCCGCGCATTGGCGCGGTAGGCGCTCATGGTGTCGAGCGGTTCGTTCGGCCAGTCCGGATCGGGTGCCCCGCTCGCCTGATCGATGGTGGGCACCGGACAGCGCGCACACGGCTTGGCGAGGTGAAGCTGCACCGCTTCGTCACCCACCCATATGGTGAGATTTTCCACGTAGTCTTCCTCGTACGCCTCGAGACCTGTGAACACCAGGTTGGGCCTGAAACGGTTCATCGGGATCGGCGGTGCGCCTTTGCCGGCCAGACGGCGGTTCAGGTCCGCAAGCGACGCCTCGCCGATCACCAGCAAGGGAAAGCCGTCGGAAAACTGCGTGATCGCCGCGATATCGCCCGTCCAAAGCGGGTCGACCACACGTCGTACCGCCGGATCGAAACGCACGAGCCGCGCCGGCACACCGAGGAACGCCGAAAACCAGGCCTCGGTTTGCGGACCGGTGTCGAAGGCCGACATCGTATCTCGCCACACCCTCGTCTCAATCAGCGCCGGCCGTTCGAGCGCCGTCACGGCGAGTGGCGTGCGCAGGTCAGGCATGCCGGGCGCCGAGACAATCAGGTCGCGCTCGCCCAGGGCGACGCGAATGAGCGCGAGGCGCCCATGACTGCGCTGCGTCAGCATGAGCCCGCTCGGGTCGACCACCATCCAGTTGCGGTCGTATTCCAGACCTGTGTCGAGAAGCCGGGCTTCGTTCAATGCAATGCCCGCGCACGATTTGATCGGATAGGTGTATAGACCGCTGACGGTTGGCATGGTGGGTCGACTTTTTATAAACGCGTAGGGACCGATTGTAGTGCGAGTCGCCCGCTTGGTTAGCTCTGGAGATTAGCTCTGGAAAACATCAGCGCTTCGCCGCGCGTCCCGTCATCCGGCCCAGCAGGTCGATACGCTGAATTAACTGATGGTAGATCACCGCCAGCACATGCCCGGCGATCAGCGCATACGTGACGTAGGCCAGAAGATCGTGAACGCGCGAAGCGAGATGACTGAGCGCTTTGTCCTCCGGCACCACTGCGGGCACCTGGAACAGCCAGAACCAGTTGACCGAATAACCGCCGCCATAGGAATTGACATAGCCGCTGATCGGCATGGCGAACAGGATCGCATACAGCAAGCCATGGCCGATGTGCGCGAGCGTCTGTTCGAAGGCGGGGATCGAGGCCGGCAGAGGCGGCGCGTTGCCCGAGAGCCGCGTGACCACGCGAATCAGCGTCAATAGCAGGACGGTGAGGCCGATCGACTTGTGCAGGTTGAACCAGCTTTCCCGCAGCGGATCGTGACGGTCGAGGCTGATCATGTACCAGGCAAGCGGAATCACGACGAACACGCACAACGCGGTCAGCCAGTGCAGCACCCGCAGCGTGACGCTGTAGGTCAGGCGGTCCGACCGCAAGGCGGCGGCCGCCGAAGAAGAAGGATGAGACGGACGGGACATGGTGAGAGCCTTTCGATCGAATTCGAGCGAGAAAAGCGTGACATAGAAATATGGCAAGCGCTCTTGTGGCCCGCTCGCCGTGCGTTACGCGCCATTAACTGGTCTATGGCGCTATCCACGCGTCATCACCGTGCCACTCACGCGCCATTTTGGCGACATAAAACGCCAGGACCCGCCGTAGCTGCTCAGTTCCCCGATGCAATCTTCATTCCCACCCTTCGAGCCGCAGGGTCGCGCGCACGAGCCGCTGTTCCTCCTGCTCGATTTCCTTGAGGCTCTCGCATACGCTGCTGACATGCGCGCTTGCCGCCTTGCGGGCCTGCTCCGGCAGTTTGCCGGTCACGGCGTTATAGAGCCGCGCATGTTGCCGGTCGATCACGCGTTTGTGCGGTTCGCGGTGGTACAGGTTGTTGACCGAAGCAAACACCGAACTCAACAGCAGATCGGTCAGCGAGCTCAGCGTATGCACCAGCACCGGGTTATGCGACGCTTCGCAGATCGCCAGATGAAAGGCATGGTCGAGCCGTGCGTGCGCCGAGGCGCTGGTCTCCGTGCCGTGCGCGGCGATCATTTCCTCATAGCGCCGGGTGATCATCACGAAGTCGGCCGGCGTGCCGCGCAACGCCGCCAGCCGCGCCGATTCGGCCTCGAGCATACCGCGCACCTCAAAGAGGTCGTACAGCGTGCGCGGTTGAGAGCCGAGCAGATGCATCATCGGCGAAAGCACCGGCTGCGCCGTAAGGCTTGCCACGAACGAACCCTTGCCCTGTGACGTCTCAATGATGCCGCGTGCCCGCAGCAGCTTGAGCCCCTCTCTGAGCGCGGTGCGCGAAACGCCGAGCTTCTCGGTGAGACGTCGCTCGGACGGCAGCGCGCGACCGGACTTGAGCACCCCATCGACGATCAGACGCTCGATACGCTCGGCAACCACGTCCGCCAGCTGGCGGCGGCCGTCTGAATCTCCAGTCTGCAACGATGCCTGCATCACTTTCTCACTGGTATGACCATCTGAAAATGCTATCACGATCCGGCCTGAATGATCGCGCAAGCGCCCTTCCCACCACGGATTAGGGGCTTGACGCGCTTTTTCAAGCCGCTCAAAAAGTGGTATGACCAGTGCTCCAGCCTGTCGACATGCCCGGCCGTTGCCGGAACAATCAAGACTTGGACAGGCTCGCGCGACCGTTTCCAACGGCACGACGCCGGCCGAGGAGACCCAGATGAGCTATCACTACGACGAGACAATCGACGGCCCGCTCGCCACGCATGACAAGGCGGTGGTGGTCACGCAACTGCAGGCCCGCGTGCCGGACCTGCTGATCCTGCACGATCAGGAAGACCTGCGCCCCTTCGAATGCGACGGCCTCGCCGCCTACCGTACCACGCCGATGCTGGTCGCGTTGCCGGAGCGAACCGACCAGGTCCAGGCACTGCTCCGCTTCGCCAGCGAGCAGCGCATCCCAGTGGTGGCGCGTGGCTCGGGCACCGGGCTGTCGGGCGGCGCGCTGCCGCTCGAAAAAGGCATCCTGCTGGTGATGTCGCGTTTTAACCGTATCCTCGAACTCGATCCCGAGGCCGGTACCGCGCGCGTGCAGCCGGGCGTGCGCAATCTCGCCATTTCGCAGGCGGCCGCCCCGCACGGCCTCTACTACGCTCCCGACCCTTCATCGCAGATTGCCTGCTCGATTGGCGGCAATGTCGCGGAAAACGCCGGCGGCATCCATTGCCTGAAATACGGCCTGACCGTCAACAACATCCTGAAGCTGGAGATCCTCACCATCGACGGCGAGCATCTCACGCTCGGCTCCGAAGCGCTGGACGCCCCCGGCTTTGATCTGCTCGCGCTTTTCACCGGCTCCGAGGGGATGCTCGGCATTGTCGTCGAAGTGACCGTGAAGCTGCTCACGAAGCCGCAAAGCGCAAAGGTGTTGCTGGCCAGTTTCGACAACGTCGGCAAGGCCGGCGCGGCGGTGGCGCAGATCATCGGCGCGGGCGTGATTCCGGGCGGCCTGGAAATGATGGACAACCTCGCAATTCGCGCGGCGGAAGACTTTATCCACGCGGGTTACCCGGTGGATGCCGAAGCCATCCTGCTATGCGAAGTCGACGGCGTGGAGAGCGACGTCCGCGAGGATTGCGAATGCGTCGAGGCGCTGTTGCGCAGCGCGGGCGCCACCGAAGTGCGGCTCGCCAAAGACGAGGC
>JBEKNG010000491.1:0-5013 GCA_049523075.1 Paraburkholderia sp. | reverse complement strand
CGGCGACGTCGACAATGGCGTGGCGATCTGCGAATTCGAAGGCGGGCGCCTTGCGATGTTCTACGCGTCGCGCACCATGGCGCACGGCAACGACACCAGCAGTGTGGTGATCGGCACGGCGGGCGCGTTGGCGATTGGTCACAACCCGCGTTTGAACCGCTTGGAGATTAGCGACGCGACCGGCATCCGCAACGAATGCACGCCGACTTTCTTCGATCGCTTTGAAGATGCGTTCCTGTACGAGGCGCGGGCGTTTGTCGCGGCGGTGCAGGGCGGGGCGTCCGCGGGCGCGACGCTCGCCGACGCGCTGGAGGCGACGCGCATCGGCAGCGCGCTGCGGGAGTCGCTGCAGACCGGGCAGGCGGTGACGCTGTAAGGGACTGCAAAGGGGTGCGTAGCCGCTTCTCTGATCGCTGTCATATCCGCGCTGCGTCCGGCGGGGATATGACGGCTGCGGTAGAATTTGACCCTCTGTCCGGCGTCGTTCGTGGCGCCTCACCCCGAAGGTCATCGTCGATGCAAATTCAGGTTCACAAGGAAGTCGATGCGCGCGGGCTGAATTGTCCGCTCCCCATTTTGCGCGCCAAGAAGGCGCTTGCCGACATGGAAAGCGGCCAGATCCTCAAGGTGCTCGCCACCGATCCCGGCTCGCAACGCGATTTCGCCGCGTTCGCCAAGCAGACTGGCAATGAAATCGTCGAAGTTTCGAGCCAGGACAAGGTGTTCGTGTTTCTGATGCGGCGCCGCTGAGCGCAAGACGGTCTATCGATCAAGGCCGGGAACTGTCCAGCACCCTGCACAGTTCGTCGAACGTATAGGGCTTGCGCAGCGCCTTCCAGCAGAACGTCAGCGCGGGAGCGTCAGGCATCTCGTTGCCCGAGGCGAAGATCACGCGCAACGCCGGCTGTAACTGCACCGCCTTTTCTGCGAGTTCGATCCCCGACTTGCCCGGAATGGCGAGATCGGCGAGCAAGACGTCGAACGTGCGCTCGCCAAGCCAGCGCAGCGCCTCTTCCGGCAAGCCGGTCAACACCGGAACGTGACCGAGCATCTTGACCAGTTCGCTCGTGGCTTCCAGTAAATCAAGATCGTCGTCGACCAGCAGCACGCGCAGACCTGTCGTGCCCGCGTTCGCAGCGAGTAGCGGGGTATCCTGGCTGACGTCGATTACACCGGCCGGGCGCAGCATCTGGCGGATCTTCGAGGCGAGTTGTTCCCGGCTGTACGGCTTGCTCAACAGCTCGACGCCTGGGTCCAGCCGTCCGCCGTGAACGATTGCGTTCTGCGTATATCCGGAGGTAAACAGCACTTTCAGGCTCGGCAGAAGCTGCACCGCCTGGGCGGCCATCTCCGGACTGCGCGGCAATCCCGGCATGACAACGTCGGTGAACAGCAAGTCGAGGTGAATGCCGCTCCGGATGACCGTCAGCGCCTGCTCGGTGCTGTCCGCCTTCAGGACGCGGTAGCCCAAGCCGGATAGCGTGTCGACCACCGTGGACTGCACCTTCGGGTCATCTTCCACCACGAGGATCGTTTCGGTTCCGCCCTGCAGTTTGACGCTCGGTCGCGGCGGGGGCTCAACTGCGGTTTCGGTCGAGCGTGGCAGGTAGATCCTGATCGTCGTGCCGAATCCCACCTCGCTGTAGATACGGGCGTGCCCGCCACTTTGCCTGACGAAGCCATATGCCGTGCTCAAGCCCAGTCCGGTGCCCTGGCCTTCCACCTTCGTTGTGAAAAATGGCTCGAACGCCCGTTCGACCACATCGGGTGACATACCGGTGCCGTTGTCGGACACGGCGAGCATGACGTACTGACCGGTGGATACGTCGGGCAGACCGGCGACGTAAGCGTCGTCGAGCATCGCGTTGGCCAGTTCCATGGTCAGCTTTCCGCCATCCGGCATGGCATCGCGCGCGTTGATCGCCAGATTCAGGATGACGTTCTCGAGCTGGTGGATGTCCACAAACGTGTTCCACAGACCACCGGCCACTACCGTTTCCACGTCAATGGTCTCGCCCAGTGCGCGCCGAAGCAGGTCGTCCATACCGCGAATCGCGGATGCGAGGTTGATCACAACCGGTTGCAGGGGTTGCTGGCGGCCGAACGCGAGCAGTTGCGAGGCGAGCTTTGCGCCGCGCTCCACAGCATCGATTGCCTTGTCCAGCCGTTCGCGGGTCCAGGCGTCGCCGGAATGACGCCTGTCCAGCAGCTCGAGGTTGCCGCGCAATACCTGCAGGACGTTGTTGAAGTCGTGCGCAACGCCGCCTGTCAGCTTGCCGATCGCCTCCATCTTTTGCGACTGGAACAACGCCTTTCGGGCCTCTTCAAGAGCCCGGTTCGATTCCATCCGCTCGGTGATGTCCCGGGTGATCTTGGCAAATCCAGCCAGCGTGCCGTTGTCTTCCCGGATCGCATCTATCACGACGTGCGCCCAGAACCGCGTGCCGTCTTTCCTGACCCGCCATCCTTCCGCTTCAAAGCGCCCATCCCTGGCGGCAGCATCGAGCCCGCGCTGCGGCAGCCCAGCCGCAGCATCTTCCGGCATGTAAAAGCGCGAAAAATGCGAGCCGATGATGTCTTCTGCCGTGTAGCCTTTGATGCGCCGGGCACCGGCGTTCCAGTTTGTGACGAGGCCCTCGGGCGAGAGCATGAAGATCGCGTAGTCGGTGACGCCGTGAACCAGCATGCGGAAGCGCCGCTCGCTTTCGAGCACGGAGTCGTGTGCGGCCTTTTTATCGGTCATGTCGCGCACGATTTTCACGAAACCGGCTAGCTGTCCATCTTCGTCATGCAATGCGTTGATGACGACGCTGGCCCAAAATGCCGTGCCGTCCTTACGGATCCGCCACCCTTCGGTGTCGTGACGTCCCGTGCGTTGAGCGATTCCGAGGCCGGTTGCAGGGGCTCCGCCTCGCCGGTCGTCGTCGGTATAGAGAATGTCCAGTGGCTGGCCGATGATCTCGTCCGGCTGGTATCCGTGGACGGCCCGCGCGCCTGGATTCCAGCTCAGAATCCGGCCGTCCAGCGAGATCGCAAAAATTGAATAGTCAGAGACAGAGGCAACCCACTTGTCGGTCCAATGCTGGATCGTATTGCTTGAGTGCCGTTCATTCGGCATATCTGACTCCCGGATGGACTGTCTTTCGAGCTTTTTCACTTCTATGCGCATGCTGCTATCGTGATGGGTGCGCTGCGCAGGTACGATGCCGTGCTGCACTCTCACCAAAACAAAAGGCGCTGTTGCCCGGCATGCAGGGCAACAGCGCCTTTCCAGGTTCTACGGCGCGCCGTCCCGTACTTTCGCCGCGCTTCTACTTCAGACCCTGCTTAGCCTTCCAGCACCGGCGAACGCGTGCGCAGGTACTCTTCGAAGTCGGCGGCCACTTCCGGGTGGCGCAGCGCGAACTCGACCGTCGCCTTCAGGTAACCGAGCTTGCTGCCGCAGTCGAAACGCGTGCCATGATACTTGTACGCGAGGACCTGCTCATCGGCAAGCAGCGACTGGATGGCGTCCGTCAACTGCAGTTCGCCGCCGGCGCCTGGCTTCAGCGCACGCAGATGTTCGAAAATCCGCGGCTTGAGCACATAGCGGCCCACCACGCCGAGGTTCGACGGCGCCACTTCCGGCGCCGGCTTTTCGACGATACCCGACATCTTGATGATCGAATCTTCCCATTCCTTGCCGTCGACGATGCCGTAGGACTTCGTCTCCGAGTGCGGGATTTCTTCGACGCCGATCACGGAGCTGTGATAGTGGTCGAACACCTCGATCATCTGTGCCATCACGGGCGGCTTGCCGTACAGCAAGTCGTCGGCGAGGATCACGGCGAACGGGTTGTCGCCAACCAGTTTTTCGGCGCACATCACCGCATGACCGAGGCCGAGTGCTTCGGGCTGCCGCACGTAGAAGCAGTCCACATGGCTCGGCTTGATACTGCGCACGAGTTCCAGCAGCTTGTCCTTGCCGCGCGCTTCGAGTTCGGCTTCGATTTCGTATGACTTGTCGAAGTGATCTTCAATGGCGCGCTTGCTGCGGCCCGTGACGAAGATCATTTCCGTGATACCGGCGGCCATCGCTTCTTCGACCGCGTACTGGATCAGCGGCTTGTCGACGATGGGCAGCATTTCCTTCGGGCTCGCCTTGGTGGCGGGGAGGAACCGGGTGCCAAGACCTGCTACCGGAAATACCGCTTTTGTAACTTTTAGCATGTAATTTACCCCTGAATCCTCTAGTGACTACGCCTGTGCTCGGGCACAGGCGGGGAGCATCAATCAGGCCGGCAGGCGCGCAAGTTGCGCTTTCAGCTTGCCGATAGTCGTTTCGTATTCTGCCAGCCTTTTCTGCTCCTGCTCAACGACTGCGGGCGGGGCTTTCGCAACAAAGCTTTCATTTTGCAGCTTGGCGTTGCATTTCGTCACTTCAGCGCCCAGTCTCGCAATCTCTTTTGACAAGCGTTCGCGTTCGGCTGCGACGTCGATTTCCACCTTCAGCACCAGCTTGTCATTGCCTACGATAGCAATTGGCGCGCCATGTGCCTGGGCGTCGAGGGCCGCTTCGTCGGCGATGATGTGCACTTCCGACAGGCGTGCCAGCGCCTGGGCGTACGGCGCGAAGGTGCGCAGACGCTCGGCATTGCCGGTGGCGAGCAGCGGCACCTTGGTTGCCGGCGACAGATTCATCTCCCCGCGCAGATTGCGGCAGGCGTCGATCACGGCTTTCAGGTCGGCCGCCCACTGCTCGGCGGCTTCGTCCAGCTTGCTAGGCTCCGCCACCGGATAACCCTGCACCATGATGGAGGCTTCGCCCTCGGCCTTACCTTGCGGGTAACGGTCGGCAAGCGGCGCCACCTTCTGCCACAGTGCTTCGGTGATAAACGGGATCACCGGGTGCGCCAGGCGCAGCACGGTCTCGAGCACGCGCAACAAGGTGCGGCGGGTGGCGCGCTGCTGTTCCGGCGCGCCGCTCTGGATCTGCACCTTGGCCAGTTCGAGATACCAGTCACAGTATTCGTC
>JBEKNG010000490.1:0-5017 GCA_049523075.1 Paraburkholderia sp. | reverse complement strand
CGCGCTGACCGCTGCGAAATTCCCCGTACGGAAACGCCAGCACGCTCAATGCCGCATTGCGTGCGCTGTGGTGCGCCTCCTCCTGCATCGCCCAATCGATAAACCGTTCGCATTGCTCAATAAAAAACGCCTCCAGCGAAGCCGCGCTATGCAACTGTGTCAGCACGGCTTCCTTCTGGCTCGCAATGTCGAAATACACCAGCGCGACGTGCAACTCCCTCAAGCCGCGTGCCTGGCACAGCAGATGTCCGTAGACAAGCGCCTGCGCCCAGTGCAACGCGCGGTGATTGCCCGGCATGGCCTCGAGGTCGCCGCGATAGGTCTTGACCTCCTCCAGCCGGTTGAGCACGCCGTCATATCCATCCGCTCTGCCGCGCACGCTCAGGCTGCGATGCATGCCGGCCAGCGTGATCTCCGCCTCGTAGCCGCTCTCGCGGCGCGCGGCGACGATCGCGTGTCCTGCGATCCCTTCGGACGCCGTCGGCGCAGGCGTAAAGCGCAGGTCGAGATCGCCGCGCCGCGCCGTGAACTCACACAACGCCCGCACTGCCACGACGTAAGTCATGCCGCCCCCTTGGCGTTGCTGGCGAGCCCGTCGTCGGCCCAACGCACATCGAGCACGCGCACCGGCATGCCGTGCTGCACGCAATACTCGAGCCAACGGATCTGGTTGTCCTGCAGTCGGTCACCGGGCCCCTTCACCTCGATCAGTTCGTAGCGCCGTTCGGCAGGCCAGAAGCGCACCAGATCGGGCAGACCCGACCGGTTGCTGCGGATATCGCGCAGCAACCGGTCGAACCATAGTTTCAGATGCGCGGCCGGCAAGCAATCGAGGGCTTGCGTCACCAGTTCGGGCGTCAATATCCCCCAGAACACAAACGGCGACTGCAACCCGGCTTTGCTCACCAGGTGCCGCAAGATCGTCTCGCGGTACGCACCGCTGTCGAGTTGCGCCAGGCAAGCGTCGAACTGAGCGGCGCGGCGCGTATGGAAATCGGGTGCGTGCAGATCCGCAGGACCGCGCTGGAATGGATGGAAGAACGCGCCAGGAAGCGCCCCAAACACCGGCTCCCAGCACAACAAACCGAATAGCGAGTTGATCAGGCCATTTTCGACGTAGTGAACCGGCGCATGCGGGCAGCTCAGATGGTCGCGCGCCGCGTATTCCACCGTGAACGGCGCAGCAGGCCGGCTCAGAACCAGCGCACTACGCTCGATGGGCCGTACGCCCGCGGCACGCGCAACCGGGTGACCCAGGCGGCGCTGCAGCCGTGGCAGCATCCGCGCGACGCGCTGGCGCTCCTCTTCGCTTTCCGGCGCCTCGGCGGCCTGCAATGTCAACGTCAAAGCCTGCTCGATACGACCACTGCGCTCGAGCACCCGCATGCGCCGATGGCGCGCCCCCGGCCACGCACACCCGGCATACACGGTCAACGCGGCATCCCAGTCCTGCTGCCGCTCGCAATGCTGGCCGATGCGAAACAGCAGCTTCGCGCGGCGCGTGTCGAGCCATGCGTTGCCGGTTTCGATGGCCGCTATTTCCGCTAGCAACTGGTCGACGGACTCGCCGTCTGCAAGCGTGTCGAGCGCTTCACGGCAGGCGTGCAGCGCCAGATAGCGATCCACATCCGCACGCTGCTGGAAGGCTCGCGACGACGGCGCGAACGCCACCGTCTCGTACTGGAACACGCCGAGATCGGCCAGCACGAACTCCGACCAGTCCTGGTGCAGATTGCCGAAAAACATCAGGCGCAGACGCTCGCACAACGGCGCGATAGTGACGTGGAATACGCGGTCGGCGGTCTGCGGGTCCCACACGTGGTAGGGCCGGACGTCGTGGTGAATGGCACGCAGCGCGTCGAGCAGATCCGACTTGCGGGCGCCTTTCTTCGCCGGGATATCGGCAAATATCTGCAGCAGTTCGGGCCGGGTCGCGAGGCTGAACAACTCATCGAGGCTCAGATGCGGCACGGAATCGATCCAGCCGAGCGCAACCAGCGGCGCAGCGGCTTGCAGCGGACAGCCGATCTCGTCGTAGTTCAGGCGGCTGGCCCTGAACAGCATGCCCTTGCGCATCAGCATCCGCACGAGCAGCGCCCGCGAGGCCTGCGGCAGACGGCTGAATTCGTCGAGAAAACTGCGCTCGTCCGTGCCGAAGACGTCGTCGTAGCGCTCGCCGAGCCACGCCAGCGCACGCTCGAAATTCAGCAGATAGTAAGGCGCGCCACCGGATGGGATTAAAGGCAATCCGGAAGGAGCGACGGAGGGCGCATCAGGAAGCATCGGTCACCACGGAGCATTCACGGGGGCTGTATGTTTATACAGTGCATGATAGCAAACCCCACGTGGCCGCGGCGCATACGTTGGCACCCCGTCCGACAGAAAACCGCTTTCCCCTGCAGCGCGCCTTGAGGCGCGCCGCAGAATACACGGGATATCTCTACGATCAGAAGCGATGCTTCAGGCCAACCCCGACGACCACCTGCTCGTTACCGGAAGCAGGATCTAGGCTATAGACGGTGGCGTCGAACGCAGCATTGCCGTTCCCGCCGCTGACGCGCTGATAGACGCCTTCCAGGTAGATATCGGTGCGCGGCGAAAGCAGATAATCGGCCTGAGCCATCACCTGGTTCCAATGCGGCGAGGCCGACGTGGAACCCTTCGTTGCGCCACCGAACCCGCCCATCGTGTACGTGTACGACGCACCCAGGCTAAAGTCCGGTCGCACGAAATAGCGACCGTTGATTTCGAAGTTGTCGAACTTGAGGTAGCTGCCATTGATCGCGCCGACCGAAGTGCTGCCGTCTTGCCAGACGCCCGTCACGTTGTCCGTGACGGAGTGGGTCCAGACCACGCCGACGGAAGACTTGCCGAACTTGTACTGAGCACCCGCACCGTAGATTTGCTGGCTGCCACCCGTCGTGAGTGCGTCGCCGTCGCCCGTGCTCGCTGCACCTGACGCGTTCGCTGCAGTGGTGGAACGGTTGATTTGCAGGTACGCGGCCGCTACGTTGAACGCGCCGTACGTATAGCTCGTGCCGAGGCTGTATGCGTTGTTGTTGGAAACCTCGCCCGCCTCGCCGGAAAACGCATACATCGCGCCTGCCTTGAAGCCACCGAACGACGCGCTGCTGAACTTGACCGAATTGTTCAGGCGCATGTCGTTGTCGAGGTTGTCGTTGTCGTACACGTGGGCAGCCAGATTGCCCCCGAAGCCCGACCCCGTCGCGCTCATCGGCGCGACGTAGTCAACCATGAAATCGTATTGACGGCCGAGCGTCACCGTACCGTACTGCTCCGAGCGCAGACCCACCCACGCTTGCCGGCCGAACAGGTCGCCACCGTTCTTCAGCGCGCCGCTGTCAACGCTGAAGCCGTTCTCGAGCCAGAAAACTGCGGAGAGGCCACCGCCGAGATCTTCTGTGCCGCGCAAGCCCCAACGCGACGTAAAGACGTTGCCGCTTTGCATCGACCAGGAGCTTGCGCCCGGCGACGTGGCGCTCGAAGGAGACACACGAGCGTTGTTCTGGTACACGACACCCGTATCGATAATGCCAAACAGCGTGACGCTGCTTTGAGCGTGTGCCGCTCCCGCTACAAGCATGGCCGACGCCGCGGCCAGATATCGCATCTTGATCAAACCACACCCCGTTTCAAGTTGGTTTTTTCTCACCAGGCGATCGGCGATCACCGTGAAAAAACGAGCGAAGTATAGGGTTGGGTTTAATTGCGCTGAACGGGATAATCGCGGAAATCAGATTTCCAGCGTTTACTAATAATTCTTCACAAAATTTTAACAGTCCCGCGTTCCGGTCCGCCTGGAGGCTGTTTCAAGGAACGAGATTCAGGGCAATCCGCCCGGCGGCGGATTGCGCCAGCGTTTCAGTCCGTTGCGATATCCGCGGCGTGTCGCAAATCTACCACGACGGGAATTATCGCGTCCTCATGCGCCGCTAATAACATTACACGAATATGAAAATTCATGACTTCGCGCCGGCCGATGATTCTAAATTAATAATTAATTTAAACCAATAAAAAATTTAATTTCAAAGTGAACTCCGCCCTTTTCAGATTGGGCCACCCAGGCGGGTTTGCGCATAACGCGCGAAGCAGGAGAAGGCTTCGCGCGTGCCGCTTTAAGGTTGCCAGGCCGGGCCGTCTGGAAAGTGATACTGATCGAGCGACGCCGCATGCATTTCGATGCTGTAGCCGGGACGCTGCGGCGGCATGTACCGGCCGTTGCGGATCACGACCGGATCGAGGAAATGCTCATGCAGATGGTCCACGTACTCGAGCACCCGGTTGTCCAGCGATGCCGACACGCAAATATAGTCGAACAGCGAGATATGCTGGACATACTCACACAAACCGACGCCGCCCGCATGCGGGCACACCGGCACGCCAAACTTCGCCGCCATCAGCAGGACGACGATCACCTCGTTTAGACCACCCAGGCGGCAGCTATCGACCTGACAGAAATCGATGGCCTGCGCCTGCAGCAACTGCTTGAACATCACGCGATTTTGGCAGTGCTCGCCCGTCGCTACGCCGATGGGATGAAGCCGTTGCCGGATCGCCGCGTGGCCGAGCACGTCGTCGGGGCTCGTGGGTTCCTCGATCCACCAGGGATCGAATTGAGCCAGGCGCCGCATGTTCGCGACTGCTTCATCGACATCCCACACCTGGTTCGCGTCCATCATCAGCTTGCGGTCTGCGCCGATTTCTTCACGCAGGATGAGGGCGCGGCGCATATCTTCTTCGAGATTGCCGCCCACCTTCTGCTTGAAATGCGTCCAGCCCTGCGCGACGCCTTCACGGGCGAGCCGGCGGATCTTCTCGTCGTCGTAGCCGAGCCAGCCTGCCGAGGTCGTGTAGGCCGGGTAACCGTGCGCCAGCATCTCCTGTTCGCGCTCGCCCCTTGTTCTGGCATGGCGGTGCAGCATGGCGATGGCTTCCTGCGGCGTGATCGCATCGGTCACGTAGCGGAAATCGAGGCAACGCACCAGTTCTTCAGGGC
>JBEKNG010000489.1:0-5018 GCA_049523075.1 Paraburkholderia sp. | reverse complement strand
CACCACGCCGGCCGACAGCAGGAAGGCGGCGAAGCCCAGCGTGTAGGCGTCGACCACCCATTGCAGGGTGCTGACCTCGGCGCCCAGCTCCAGGCCCATCTTGGGCAGCGCCACGTTGACGATGGTAACGTCCAGCTGGACGATGATGAAGGCGAAGCTGCTTGCCAGCAGCACCGCCAGTGACGGTTGGTGCGCCACGGGATTTGATGTTGTATGCATATTGTTTCCTATGGACACGCTGAAGAATGCCGGCCTGAATTCCACGAGCATCATCCTGCTGCCGCAGTGGAACTACCTGATGGAACACTGGCGCCGGTGGCGTCCAGCCGCCATAACAGCAGCCGTTCGGACCCGCGAGCGTGGCGCCTTCATTGAGCGGCACCACCCAATTGATCAGTTCGTCCTCGCATCAAGTGTCATGTGGCGCCCGGAGTCTTGGTGCTTAGCGACCGGCGCTCTGGCCGCCGTCGATGTGCAGGATCTCTCCCGTGACGAACGATGCCGAATCAAGATAGAGGACAGCGTTGGAGATATCGCTCATCTCGCCGATACGGCCGAGCGGATGGAAGCTACCCAGCATTTCGTGGGTTTCCGGTGCGTGCATCGGCGTCTTGATGACGCCCGGCGCGACGGCGTTCACGCGAATGCCTTTCCTCGCGTACTCAATCGCAAGAGACTTCGTGGCGGCGTTCAGCCCCCCCTTCGTCAAGGCTGCCAGTACCGAATAGATGCCGCTGATCGCATTGTCACCGATGCTGGCCGTCAGGCTAACCACGTGGCCGCTCGAATGCTTTTCCATTTCGGCAATGGCGAGTTGCGTGATGTAAAAGAAGCCCGCCACATTTACGTTCATCACAGCGGCGTAGTCGTCGGCCGTGTTTTCGGTAAAAGGCTTGCCGATGTATATGCCGGCGTTGTTCACCAGCGTGTCGATCCGGCCGAACTTCGCGACGCCTTCGGAAATGACACGTTGCGCGGTCAGCGGATCGCCAATATCGCCGGCAACCGTCAGGATGTTCGGATCTTCCGAAGGTTCGATCGAACGCGAGGTTGCAACAACGCGGTAGTCGAGTTTGCGAAATGCCTTCACGATGTCGGCACCGATGCCTTGCGATGCGCCGGTAACGACGACAACCTTCTGTGATGTGCTCATGCTTTACTCCAAAAAAAGTGGTTGTTTGGATTTGACGTCAATCGGGCCGATGGCTCCGTGACATCCATTGAACGTGGTAACGAGAAGCCTCGTGCGCAGGCCAGCTCTTGAGCCAGAACGACGAGTCAATTCGTCAGAGGGCGCGCCCTCGGCATTCCTGATTTCTTGCTCCACTCATCGCAAACGCGGTATCGGATGAATAGGATCTCAGTGGATTCGATGGTAGCCGGATGCGATATCTGCAACAATTGGCCATTGAGGCAAATCATCTTTGTCGAAACAGCATTTTTGGTCCGGTTTGCCGTGCGGTCCGCTTGCGATGCGTTCGGGACAGTCCAGCGATCGGACCCCGGGCAGGCTGACGCGGCGGTGCCGTTACGCCCCTTTTGGCGTCTTTGAGGTACGGGCGCCTCTTCGCTATGAGTCAGCCATGAACGTGCAGGCTTTACGTTACTTTTTGACGCTCTCGACGACGGGGAGTTTTCTAGCCACAGCCCGCCACTTCGAGGTCCCGGCTTCATCGGTGTCACGATTCATTGCGTCTCTGGAAAGGGAACTAGGACAGCAACTTTTTTACAGGAGCACGCGTGCCGTCACGCTCACCGAGCAGGGGCAGCGCTACTATTCGCAAGTACGCGAGGCTGTAGAACTGCTGGATAACGCTGCCGATCAGCTCGCCCATAGAGACACCGGTATCCGGGGGCTGGTAAAGATCAACGCGCCAGAGGGGCTTGGCAGGCTCCATATCGCCCGTCTGGTCAATGAGCTGCAAGCCAAATATCCCGACCTGTCGGTAGAACTCACTCTCACGGATAGCGTCATTGATCCGGTGCAGGAAGGTGTGGATATCACGATACGCGTAGGGCGACTAATAGATTCGGGGCTGATAGGCAAGGTCGTAGGTGCTCATCGATACTTGCTTGCTGCGAGCCCTGAATACCTGGCTTTGCACGGCACCCCGCAAACGCCGGATGATCTCTTACAGCACAGTTGCCTCTTGTTCAAGGGTACTCAAGCACCGCAAAGGTGGTATTTCAGGCGCTTGTCCAAGGACACCTTTAAGCCGCAGGACGTAAGCGGTCCGTTGCGAAGCAATAATGCCGAGGTATTGGTGGCTGCTGCTTTGGCAGGACGCGGAATCGTGCTCTTCCCAAGCTGGGTGTTCGATCCGGCAAGCTTTAAAGATCGGAAGCTTGTGAGCTTGCTGACAGACTGGGATATCTCCGTGTCCGTTGAAGAGCTATACATTCAGATTCTCTCGGCTGAGAACAGGCTGCGGTCTCGAAAAGTGCGCGAGGTATCTGCTTTCCTTGTCGATGCGATCGGATCGCCCCCTTACTGGGACAATGCGTAGCTTTCGACCTCGGTGATCGTGGTCATGTCCTTGACCTCTGCAGAAAGGGGACGGGGCGGACGACAACTTCTTCTTTGGTAGTCGATTTCAAGTTTTCGCGCGCTAGTTGCAAGCTAACCCCGCATGAAAATCTGTAAGCAAGTGCTGAATATCCACTTGATAAATTATTTGTGGCCTCGACACACATGACGACTTACCTGCGTGTCTTCATCAGCGAATGGCCGTCGCACTTGGCAACGGCCATTGATGTTCCGGCATTTTCACCGTCCTCTCAGGGTCGAGTTGAACCTGGCGTCGCTAGCCTTGTCAGCCGCTTGCCCGAGCCTCGCTGGTCAACGACGAATCGATATAGGTGGCGATTTCGTCGTCCCGCTGCTAATCCGGCTCCCCGAGCGTTTGTGCGTACAACTTTCCGTACGGATAGAACCGTTCTTTTTGGCTTTGCTCCCACGCGATCTTGAGTTCGGGCGTTGTAATGTCCCAGTCCGGCCGACACTTCTTTGTTACGGTCCGCAGATCCTGGCGCAGTTCATCCATAGTAGGACGGCCGAAAAACCAGTAGCCGTTGTAGATCTTATAAATAACGAGACGTGGTTCAAGGACGATCGTGTGGGGAATCATCGGATTGTGGCCCGGGTCCGTGTATTCGGCGATGTCGAGGTCTTTCTGCACGGTACGTCGTGGGTCCGATAGGAAGGTCCAGTGTGCGCCCATCCCGCTGCGGAATTCGTTGGTCTCGATGATGTTGTCGGTGCTGATCGTGACCAGCCGGCAATAGCCGACTTCGAGTTCGCGTTCCAATTGAACGAGTCCTTCGTGCTGGCGGCGCTCCTTGGGGCAGAAGCCTCCGCGGCTGAGGACTAGAACCATAGGATCCGGTCCTTGCAGCTCTGCGACCTTTCGGCGTTTACCGGTGTGATCGGACAGCTCATAGTTGGGGAAGGTGGCCCCCGGAATCATGTCGGGTCGCATACGAACGTTTCCTCTTCATTGTTCAGGTTGAACGGAAAGTTTGGGACGTTAGCGAAAGTATAGTGATTAGCGCGGTGGCTAGGCGATCTGATCAAGGGAGCCAGCTTTCGACGGTGAGGCGCCTGTGTCTCCGTCAGGCGTAAACGACGATCTGCATGAGCTTCATGTTTGGGGACAACTGCAGAACGGGGTATTCATATTACCGGCGGCAGAACCAAGTCCGATGCCGCACGCATGGAGGTCAACTTCCTTGACGGGGCCGAATGGGTCAGTGGCACGGCAAGCGTAGCCGATGCGAGCTTCGCAATTCGGGAGGACACGTGGTTGTACTGGCTTCCTACGGGCTATCGTTCGATTGAGGAAGTTTCCGAGGCGGTAGTTAAGCAAGTCGCCAATGGGGTGGCTTTGGTCGCGGGCCTGCCAATAGAGGATTGATTGCGGTCCACGGGTGGGGCTGATCGCACTTGCTCCAAAGCTATCTCCGCGTGAAGGCACGCGCCCTTGAATGACCGTTTTACCTTGGAAGCGGACTTCGAGGTCGCGACGGGCTGACGGGCGGAAGTGGGTCGCGTGCGGCCGACCACCGCAGTCCAACGTCCAAGCAGGGTATGCAATTCGCATGAGACAGCACCCGGGCCATGAGCGGACAGTCACCGCTAAATAACGAATCGTCGACAATTTCGACGCTGCGTACAGCTAGTAGAATGTGGCCGACTGAGTTGCCGGACGGGTGGACGTTCGAGACCAGCGATGACGGCGGCCATGGGTTCGAATTGTTTTGGCGCCGGGGCTGGTCTGAGCTGAAGATGGAGCGTGTGTGGCAACGGCAATACGCCAACCACGATGAAGCACGGCGCGGCATCGACCAGTACATTGTCGCTTTTTGCAATCCCGTGCGTTTGCACTCGACTTTGGGCTATCTGTCGCCCACCGCCTACGAGCCAAAACTGACAGCGAAAGAATCTATCTGCCTGGCCAAAATTACTTGACCACTACAGTGGCCACTCACTTAGAAGATTTTTAGGTTGGATTGTTCCAAATGAACCTTAAAAACGTTTTTATTTCCTTCGCCATACTTACTTGCGTGACGTCTCAGGCATGGGCTGATAGCGCCGTCGGCGTCACCCACCTAATCGAGCGCGGAGGCCGTAAGATTGCCTTCCATGTCACGCGTGGGACGGGAGAAACAATCGTTCTGGACGCTGGAGCTGGCGAGGACGCTAGCTACTGGAATAGTGTCGTTCCGACGATCGCCGAAAAAACTGGCGCAACGATCATTACCTATGATCGAGCCGGATCGGGCGGCAGCGAGGAGGCTCCGGGGCCCTGGAGTGCTCAAGACGAGGCTTTGGATTTGGAAGCTGGCCTCACAAGTTTGCAAGTCAATAGTGGGGTGGTGATCGTTGCTCACTCCCTCGCCGGAGAAGTGGCTACCTATCTGGTTCTCAGAAGGCCGAGCTGGGTTCACGCAGCCGTGCTATTGGACGCATCAATCCCAGAATTTTACACGGACGAAGAGATAGATCGCCAGGAGAAGTC
>JBEKNG010000488.1:0-5019 GCA_049523075.1 Paraburkholderia sp. | reverse complement strand
GGCCAGATTGCGCGGCAACGGCGGCGCGTCGTAGGGCGCAACCGCATCGTCGGCCGGCATTACAGTGGGAAGCGGCGGCAATGCCGCGTGCGCCGCGCCCCCAACGAAAAAGGCACACGCAACTGCACGCCGCATTCGCTCGGATCCCGTCATCATGACGCCTCCGTCAGCGCAAGCGTACGGGTACCGACCGGATTCGTCAGCGTAATGCTGAGCGCATCCATGCCTGTAACGCGGTCGTTACCCACACGCTGCCCCCGTTCGACGGTGACGGCGCCATCAGCCGTTTCGAGCAGCGCGAGGCCGCGCGTCCGGTCGTGCAACAAACCAGCGAGACGCAACAAGCCCGCGTCTGTTGCATCACCGTACGCTTGCGACTCCCGCGAGAAGGGGTCGTAGAACACCGCGTCTTCGTCGTCCGCGTCCATGTCTTCGTCAACGAAGAGTTCGGGGCTGGCCGCAGCAGGACTCAGGTCGGCAAACACGTGCAGGGTAGCGCCGATCAGCAGTCCCCCGGCGTTGCGCTTCACGGTGACGTCTTCGGGCACGACGAGTACCGGCATGTCGGACAGGCCGCGCAGAAACACCATCAGGTGCAGGAAATCGGCCTGTACGGTGAGATGCGTCGAGCGCACGGCGTCCGAAGCGCCGTTTCCCGCACCTGGCGCCAGCGTGAGCAGCGTCACGCCGCTGCGGAGCGCGAGCAGCGACATCAAGCGCACGTCGTCGGCAGGAGCCCACGCGGCCGGCGCCTGCCCGTTAGAGGTGGCCGCGGCCCGCCGACGCAACACGGGCAACTGGGTGAGCGCCTGCTGCGCCCGCGCAACCCTGTGCTGTGCGTCGGAGAGCGCCACACGGCTCGCATCCAAACCGGCCAGGTCTGTGGAAATCCAGGCATTCGCGCCGACAGCGAACACGATCGCTGCGATCAGACATCCGACCAGCAACCGGCTTCGCCCGCTCCACGCCTCGAGCGGCAAACGCACGCGGCTCAGCCAGTGAAAGACTTGCGCGGTCTGCTGCACCGTCCCGCCGCGCGGGGCAAACAACGTACTCATCGTGCACCTCGCGGCTTGTCGGCATGGCGTGAGTGGGCGCCCGCAGATGCGGCCGCCTGTCCCACGTCTTTCACAGGCTCGTCCCAGTGCAGCCTGGCGGCAAACTCGATCGGACCGCTGCCCGCGGCCGAAGGCTCGCGTCCTGAACGTGCCAAAGGACGCAGATCTGCAACCTCGGAACTCTTCACACCGCGTATCGTGCTCAATTGCTTGAGCCAGTTCGCAGACGCCACGGGGTCCGTGGAGGTCGCTAGCAACTCGGTCTCGTGCGCATGCTGTCTTAGCTGCTGCAGGACAACGCCGTCTGCGGGCACACGGCTCAACGTATCGAGCAGGTCGAGCAGGCGTGTCAAGGGTTCGGACAACACGACCGCACGCGCGGCCCGCTTGCCCTGTTCTTCAGCATCGTGCCGCAGTCTCGCCTCCTCCGCGAGCGGCGCAGCCAGGTGCGCCAACTCGCGCTCGCTCGACACACGCTGTGCATCGAGCCGCCCCCGCTCGAATGCCTGCCAGCCCGCTACCGCCAGCATGGCGGCACAGCCTGCCAACGCCGCGCCCAACCATTCGAGCAGACAGCGCCGCCGGGCGCGCCGCGCGTCACGTTGCCGGTAGGGCAGCAGGTTGAAGCCGCCGATCCAGATTGGTTGTCCGGCCGCGCCCATGCGCGAATTCATCCACGTCATTCCATCACCCCGCGCAATGCGAGGCCAAACGCTACCGCGCAAGTCGGCTCACGCAGCAGGTCAGCGGACAACGGTCGCGCGCAGTCGCCCAAAGACACGCACTCGAACGGCAGCACGGTACAACCCAGAACGTCGCCGAGATCCGCGACAGAAAATCCCACGCCATCGAGCAACTCGAGTTCGCCTCCGAGTAACGCGCAGCCAAGCTGACCACCGTCGGCAAGGTCGCGCAACGCGTCGGCAAGATCGGAGTGTTCAGGTGCCGGATAGTGCATCTCGCCGGCGACCGCTTCATCGGCGATGCGCCAGCCGTACACGCCATCCGCGCCAATCCAGATTGCGGCATAGGTTTCGTGCGGCTCCAATTCGAGCATCGCTGCGTGACGCAGCGCGCGTAGCGCAGCATGCGGCTCACCGTCGATCGCCGTCAGGGTCACGCCGGCGGCCGCCGCGCATTCGATGCGCGCCTCCAGATGCTGGCGCCCAGCGGCCGCGATTGTCACCGACGCGGTGCGGCGTGGTGCGCCGTCAATAAACCAGTCGACAGCCAATGCATGACGCTCGATTCCGGCAAGCCGCTCTGCTTCGGCAAGCACCGCCGACTCCAGCCCAACAAGCGTCGGGCCACCCGCTACCGCGAGCTCGCCCACGGCGCCAAACCGCGCTAGCGGCAAGCTCGACATCAGCGTCGCCGAACCGGGCAGCGCCATCGCGCAACGCAACGTATGGGCCGCACACGCACGCGGCAGGTCCGCAAACACTTCGCGCATGGCGCGGGTCACGGCAACGCGGTCCACGATCTCAACCCCTGCCATCGCGCCTGCAGCTAACGGTACAGCCGCGAGGTACTCGACGCGCATCTGCTCACCCATGCGCAAGCGCTGGCTCAACACGACGAGCCTGACCGCCTCGCGACTCACGTCGATTCCCGCAGCAAAACGCCGCACCTTCACGAGCAACGAACTTCTGATCGCCATCCTGCCTCCCTTCAGCTACACGCAAACCTGTGACACACGCGACGAATCATTCGTACGCGAGGACTAAACGCACACCCAGACGCGGCGTTACAACGGACGCCCCCAAACCTGGCGCTTCGCACCAGGCCGCCCAAAGGAGGCCAGGAAAACTTGGGACTGCCCTGCGTTTTCTTGTGAAGACAATTGTGCGCAGCCGCGACTGCAGGCGATATTCGGCCGAATGGCTAACGTGACGCTCGCGGCTCCCGATGCGACATCAAAGCGTCTACAGTAAGGTCATCCCCCGCGCGGCGCGACGGCCATCCGTAAGCATGCCGAAAGCTGATGGGCCAGACAGCTATAATCGCGGGACTGCTTTTTGGTGTTCATATGCAATCCTCGTCCCCTACGTCCCCGCCGCCCGCGCCGCAGAAGCGCAAACGTCCGTTGTGGCTAAAGCTCGTTCTGGCGCTGGCAGGTCTGATGTTTGCCGGCATCGCGTGTGCCGGACTCGTGCTCGGCTATGCGCTGGTGGTCGCCACGCCGAACCTGCCGTCGCTTGACGCGCTTACCGACTACCGTCCGAAGGTGCCGCTGCGCATCTACACGGCCGACCACGTACTGATCGGCGAATTCGGTGAAGAGCGACGTGACGTTGTCCACATCCAGGATGTGCCCGACAGTCTGAAGAAGGCTGTGCTCGCTATTGAAGATGCACGCTTCTACGACCACGGCGGCGTCGACCTGACGGGGATCGCGCGCGCCGGCTTTGTCGCGCTGACCAATGGCCACGCCACCCAGGGCGCCAGCACAATCACGATGCAGGTGGCGCGTAATTTCTTTCTGTCGAGCGAAAAAACCTACACACGTAAGATCTACGAGATGTTGCTCGCGTACAAAATCGAGTCGAAGCTGACGAAAGATCAGATTCTTGAGGTGTACATGAATCAGATTTATCTGGGCCAGCGCGCCTATGGCTTCGCGAGCGCGGCGCGAGTGTATTTCGGCAAGGATATGAAGGACCTCACGCTTGCCGAATCCGCGATGCTGGCCGGTCTGCCCAAGGCCCCCTCCGCCTATAACCCGGTTGTCAACCCGAAGCGCGCGAAGGTTCGTCAGGAGTACATCCTGACGCGCATGCTCGAATTGCACTACATCACGCAAGAACAGTACGACGCGGCAAGTAGGCAGCCGCTCGCCGTCAAGGGCGCCGGCAAGGAATTCAGCGTGCACGCCGAGTACGTCGCGGAAATGGTGCGTCAGATGATGTACGCGCAGTTTCGCGAAGAGGCCTACACGCGTGGGCTCAATGTCGTGACGACGATCGACTCCGCGGACCAGGATGTCGCCTATCGTTCGCTGCGCAAGGGTCTGATGGACTACGAACGGCGTCACGGTTATCGCGGTCCGGAAGCGTTCATCGATTTACCGGCGGACGCAGACGAGCGAGAACAGGCCATCGACGACGCTTTGCTCGAACATCCGGACAACGGCGAGATCATCGCGGCGGTGGTGACCACCGCGAGTCCGAAGCAGGTGCAGGCAATCCTCGCCGATGGCAACGTCGCGACGTTGCAAGGCGATGGGCTGCGGTTCGCCTCATCCGCACTCGGCCCGCGTGCGCAACCGAATCAGCGCATCCGTCCGGGCGCAATCATCCGCGTCGTCAGGGGCGACGACGGTGGCTGGTCGATCACGCAGTTGCCGCAGGTGGAAGGCGCCTTCGTCTCGGTCGTGCCGCAAGACGGCGCGATCCGCGCGCTGGTGGGTGGCTTCGACTTCAACAAGAACAAGTTCAACCACGTCATCCAGGCATGGCGGCAGCCCGGTTCCAGCTTCAAGCCGTTCATCTATTCGGCGTCGCTGGAAAAGGGCCTGGGACCGGCCACAGTGATCAACGATGCCCCGCTCTTTTTCACCGCCGCCGAAACCGGCGGCCAGGCTTGGGAGCCGAAAAACTACGGCGGCGGCTTCGACGGTCCGATGACGATGCGCACCGCGCTGCAAAAATCGAAGAACCTCGTGTCGATCCGCATCCTGAATCAAATCGGCCCGAAGTACGCGCAGGGATACATCACGCGTTTCGGCTTCGATGCGGATCGTCATCCGGCCTATCTGCCAATGGCGCTCGGTGCAGGACTCGTCACGCCACTGCAGATGGCGGGTGGCTTTTCGGTGTTCGCCAATGGCGGCTATCGGATCAATCCGTATCTGATCGCCGAAGTGACCGACGCGCACGGCGACGCGATTTCGAAGGCGCAGCCGTTGACGGCGGGCCGCGACGCGCCGCGCACGATCGATCCGCGTAATGCGTACATCATG
>JBEKNG010000487.1:0-5029 GCA_049523075.1 Paraburkholderia sp. | reverse complement strand
TCGAGAAGGCCGGCTATGACCGCAGAGGTGATCACGTCTCCTACCCAAATAATATCCAGGCTGCTGAAGCCCGTTTGGCGGCACAAAACGCCGTGACAGCCAGCTACGGCGGCGTAGCCGATGGTGTGTCGGTATCCGGTGCCCCCACAGCGGCCCGCTATGAAGCCGCCGGCTACACGAAGTCGATTTACTTCGGTCATTAAACCGTCAGGTTGCCGAACGGGTAAAGCCATCCCTGTCCGGCACGGTTGCGAACTTTTCTGTCATGCCGCTCGCATAGGCACGCCGGCATTTTGATGACCGGCCTTTGCGGGCGTCGCCCTTACTGGCTTTGCGTGCCGTCACTTATTGCACTGAAAATGAGTGCCCTCTTTGGATATTTCACCGCATAGACCGTTACAAATCGATCGAACGCGGCGTAAGCGTCGGCACGTGTCGCGGACATTCAGATTGTCCGCAGGTCCGTCTTCACGCGTCCCTGCAGGGACGTCGGTAGCTCATTCGAGCACGTTGCTTTTACTGTAGATCCAACGGTGCTGGTCACCCCTTGTCTGAGGGACACCGATTACGCAGGTTTTCTTGCACGCCGGGACGCGCTACGTTTGTGTGTGCGAATCTGCACCTCCCGGGCGGCACGTTCGGCATAGGTTTGAGCAGCAAACTCGGTGGCAAGAAAGTCAATCAAATGGCGCACGGCGGGCAGCAGTCCGCGCCGGGACGGGAACACCGCGTGGATGATGCCGCTGTGCGGCAACCAGCCGGGAAGTACCTCCACCAGACGACCCTGCAGCAGATCCTGCCTCACCCGAATCTCTGGCAGTTGCACGACGCCGGCACCGAGTAGTGCGGCGTGATGCAAGGTGGCCAGATCGGTCGTGACGAGCCGGGGTTGATGGTTGATTTCGAGCAGGTTCCCGTCAGCCCCTTCAAGGGTCCAACGGTGTTCGTGCATTGGTGGTCCAAGATCCAGACTCGGCAAACGTCCCAGCTCTTCGGGCGAAGGATCGGGCACACATTTCTCCAGCAACGCGGGATGTGCGACCAGGCGCTGGGAACTGTCTCCGAGCACCTTCATCACGAGATCGGCGTCTTCGAGCGGCGGGAAGCGCACCCGCAACGCGATGTCGAATCCTTCACTGACGACGTCGACACGCCGGTTGGCGACGTCCATGTGGACCTGAACATGGGGATTCTGCATCATGAACCGGGCGACCATTTCCCCCACCGCGAGCGCGGCCAGTGCCGTGGGGCAACTCAGACGCACGATGCCGCGAGGCTCGGAGCGGGAGCGCTCGACCGCGGCCTCCGCTGCTTCGGCTTCAACCAGCATCGCAACGCAATGGCGATAGTAGTCCTGGCCGACCTCCGTCACCGAAAAGTGTCTCGTTGAGCGCTGTATGAGCCGCACACCGAGGCGTTCCTCCAGCAGTGCGATCCGCCGGCTCAGTTTCGATTTCGGCATGTCCAGCTTTCGTCCCGCCGGCGCGAAGCCACCGTTGTCCACCACCTGGACGTAGAAAAACAGGTCATTCAGATCGTGCATTGATGTCCTCGTCGTTCACCAAATAGAACGCTGATGGCAAATATAGCGTACTACCGGGTCAATCGTCCTATATGTAAGATCCATTCCAAATCGCAGCAGGCAGGGCCCCGATGAGCGGCGAGTAGTCCGTTGAGTGGACGTGCTGCTCAAGGGTCTTTCCGGTTGCGACACCTGCAGACGAGGATGCCGGAAGGCACGTTTTCCCACCTCTTTTAAGTGTGAACACCGTGACTCTGCATACCGACAATACGGTTCCCCCCGACAACCACGCGGCGATGCTGGTCGACCATCAATACCTACAGTTGTTGACCATCCCCTCGCATTCCGTCGAAACGGTCGTGAGCAATACGACCTCCCTGGCCGAGGGCGCCAGGATCTTCAATGTGCCCATCCTGTTCACGACGGCATTCGCGGAACGCCAGGCGATATCTGTCGAACTGCGAACCGCTCATCCGGAGCAAAGGCCCATCGACCGCTTCGGCCCGAATGCCTGGTCGACGACGCGTTGCCGCTACGAAGACCAGCGCTGGCGTCGCTTCAAGGCGTGTCGCGCCGGGGTTTGTGCCATGACGGGCAGCTTGACAGCGGCCGGGGCCGATGCCTTTCGTCCGGTCCCCGCCCGCAGGAACCCAGCCAACGCCGAAACAATGATTCTCGCGCGTGCGCTGCAATGCCCCGGCGCTGCCGATTCGGACGGAGATGCAGGGTGAATGCTTTACATCGATCTCTTTCTCCAATGAGAACCGTCGCCCTGGTCGCTTTTTCCGGTGTCCAAACGCGGGACGTCTGCGGGCCGCTCGATGTCTTCGCGGAAGCCAACCGCTTCTTGTTGGCGGACTCTCGTTATAGACTGGAAGTCGTGGGGCTAGAGCATGGGCCGCTACGATGTTCAAACGGAATGACCATCTTCGCCGACAAGCATTTCAGTGAGGCGCACGATGCATACGATCTCTTACTTGTGGCAGGCGGCCCCGGACTGGTTCGCCGGGAGTTTACTGACGAGATCTATGCGTGGCTTAAGCGCGCAAGTCAGAAGGCGCGCCGCCTCGGTTCGATCTGCACTGGCGCCTTCATTCTGGCGCGCGCCGGCCTGCTAGATCAACGGATGGTCACCACTCACTGGAACTATGCCGACGCGCTCGCAGCGCTTTGCCCGACCACCCGTGTCGAACCCGATCGTCCTTATGTTGAGGACGGCAACCTCTACACGTCCGCTGGCGTAACGGCAGCAATCGATCTCTCCCTTCGCCTGCTGAAACTGGACAAAGGCGGTGAAGTCGCGTTGAAGGTTGCCGAGCAGCTTGTCGTATTCATGCAGCGCACGGATGGGCGACCCCAGTTCGATCCACATTTCACTCCGTATGCGGAAGGCAGCTCAACTGTTGCGCAAGTCCAGCAATACGTGTTGTCGAATCTGAACGGTGACCTGTCGGTCAGAATGCTCGCACGCGTAGCGAATATGAGCGTTCGAACATTCGCCCGCACGTTCGTGCGGGACGCAAAAATCCCCCCCGCCGAATTTGTCGAGGGGGCTCGCATGGCTGCAGCGCGCGGAATGCTGCAGGACACCGCACTTCCCCTGAAAACCATCGCTTACGAGTGTGGCTTCGGGAATGCCGATCACATGCGATGCGTCTTCAAACGATGCCTGGGCGTCTCGCCCAAGCAGTATCGCCTTCACTGTCAAAGCGAAGCGTGTTTTGATCGAGAGCTGTCAGGAGCTGGCGCTGTCACATCGAGGTGTCTGAGCGACACGACAGTGTAGCAACACGAACCCTTTCGGAAACCAGGCGGGTCCTGGGTGAGTCCAGTGTGGCGATGCCACGTAAGTCGCGTCTGACTGTCAGTGCATCAGTGGTGGCCGTACATCTCGTTCCAGTCGAACTTGCTGATGGCGGCGTGTCCCGCGTCCGACGAGCCGTCCGCCACGCCGCCGACGCCGGCTGCACCGTTTTGTGCAGCCACCTTGGCTTCGGCAGCCTGGAGGCCGACCGGGTAATTGGTAGGCACACTGCTCGGGTCATAGCCAGCCTTCTCAAGCTGGACGAGTCGGGCGCGGACCTCTGCACGGGTGACAGGCGCATTCGATTGAGCGAACGACATGACCGGTGCAACAAGGGCAGCGGCAACTACAATGGTTTGAATAAGGGACTTCATGGTTACTACCTCCAGACTTTGCTTTTTCGTTTCAGTTCTGTTGAGCCATTGCGACGAGCCGGCACGCCGTCCAGTTTCCTGGCGGAATTACCCGGCAACGCGAACCGCTATATTCGCTAGCCCATACACCAGCACAGCGAACGCACCGGCCACGACGAAGGCCATCACCGGCAGGGCTAACGGCACCTTGATGTCGTCGAAATCGGCGCGATGATCGGCACCGCTACGCACACCAAGTAAGCCCCAGAACACCGTTCTGATCAATGCGTCGATTGTCATGATGAACCTCGTTCTAAACGTAATTGATGTTTGTTAGCTTACTCATCTGGCGGAACAGGCCCGATCACAATTGGGTAGTTTCGCGAGAGATACAGTGCAAGGCCGCTTCGACTACCTGGATGGAGCTGGTGCCCTCGCCGCAGATCTCATACAGCCGAACGCTGTCGCCATGGCAAGTCACCACAGAATAGGATGCCCGCGACGTACATGCGCGGTGGCACCTGCAAGCGCGCTTTCTTCTGGTTGAAGGACCCGCCGGAAGCTACACCAATGCCCGGCGCAGCGCGCGGTGCGCCATGTCTGACATCCTGCGTTCTGCCTGACTCTCTGCTGAATGACAGCTTTGGGGAAGATGGGACCTATCGCTACAGGGTCGATCAGCGCCATTCGAACAGCGTAGTGCGCGAACGCTTGACGTGCGCAAACTTCCGGCATCCGCAGATGCCCACTGCCAACCCTTTCTTGTTCATTTAATAGAGAAGGATTACTAACTTAATAAAGTTGACAAAACCATGGAAATGACGTGTAACGACACCACGGCACTTTCCACATAACCTTCGTGTCGAAAAGACCGCACACGAAGAATTGAACGCATGGGTCGCCACGCGCGCGTAGCATCGGGTGATGCGGGGCACCGCTGGGTGGTGCGCGAGGTCTTGGGGTGTATAGCTACCCTGCATTGTTGAGCAGCAGGTCAATACCGCCGAATCGACCGAGCACTGTCCGGACCGCGACTTCGGTCTGAAGCTGATCCGTGACATCCAGTTGCGCGATGAACTACAGGGCGGGGCCACCGCGAAGGGTGAGGGTCAATTCTGGTCGACGGGGACGCTGGCTCGCGGCGACGAAGGTTTCGTTCAGTTTCGCGAGGCTGCGTAGCATTGCATGGTAAACCCCAGATTGCACACGTGTGCTTTTACCCATAATCTTTCGCCTATATGAGGCGTGGCCGCCACATGCAGCGCGCCCCGGGCGAGGCTGTTCTGGGCGGGTTTTCAGGACGATCTGATGAACAAAACTGGTTTTACCGCGTGGGGACCCGCCGGCAAG
>JBEKNG010000486.1:0-5041 GCA_049523075.1 Paraburkholderia sp. | reverse complement strand
GAGGTGGTGCAGCGCGTGCGCATCGTTCGGGCTTACGGCCAACACCTCTCGGTAGTGACACGCCGCTTCACTCATGTGCCGCGCAGAGAAGGCGGCATTGGCGCGTTTCATCATCGCGCCAACGTCTGCGGGGTTGAGATCTGCATTTGACATTGTGATGGGCCGACCATTTACCCAATTTGGTGATACTCCTGAGCCAGCGCGAACTGACTGCAGGGGTGTTGTCATCAGGCGATGCTCTACAAGCAGGGAACCGTCCCCGGGCCACATGGGCCACGAGATTGATCGGGCGCAGTAGTAAATGCACGGATTGTGGCGTTATCCACTGCTGTCCTGGCTGTTACTCGGGCATACCAGGTTCCTCCGCCCGGCATTGTTAAGTCGGCACAGGAGGCCGGCACCCCGCCTGTCATGTTTGACGAGCAATCAGGCGACGCCATGGACGCTGTACCGCCTTTGACTTCCAGCGTAGCGACATCATTCGCCGAAGCCGATTTGAGGCCAAAGGCTGTAGTCCATGTGGTGTTGACACGTAAACTTCGCACCCCTCCCGGAGCAACGATCGAAAAGTACTGAGCCTCGCCCTTAGCCAATGGAAAGTTCAATCCATACTGGGCGACGTAATCGTTGTCGGTAAGATCGGTGATCGCAAGTGCCGCGACATTGACGGGGCGTGACGTAATGCTCACTGCTCCATTCGCGTCCGTTGTGGTCAACGTAATCTGGTACGTGTTAGGGAAGTCATAGTCCACAACTGGATTGGTCGAACTTGTAACGACCGTATCAGGCTTTCCGTCGCCAAAGTTCCAGCGCCACGACCGGATTGGCACGCCGCCTCGTGCTGTCGATAGGTCCGTACACGTCAATCGCATAAGTTGCGGGCTTTGCGTGCATGTGAAGTCCGCCGCCGCTGGTCTTTTTCCGGACTTCGCAGCCGCTACCGCCGCCGTCGCATCGACAATGCCCGGACCGGTTGGTTGGTCCGGCCTTTGAGGTGTAAAGGGCTGCGCGGTCTGCTGTATGAGCGTCCGCATTTCTGCAACGGTCAGAGGCGTAGGGGCGATGGATTGTACGAGCGCAGCCACGCCGCTAACCATCGGCGCGGCCTGCGACGTGCCATCCAGAATGCCGTAGCCTTCGGTGCTGGGCGCTGTCGTTCCATTGTTATAGGTAGACCAGATGCCACTGCCTGGCGCTGCGATATCCACAGTCGGGCCGAAGTCACTCGATACCCATCTTGTCGAATTGGAATTGATCGCTCCGACCGTAATAACGTTATGGCAGTTAGCGGGTTGAATCTTCGATGCGTCAGTTGAATAGTTGCCTGAAATTACGACAACAACGGCCCCGCGACCAGTCGCATAATCGATGGCATTTTGAAGCGACGTCTGGCACAGTCCATACCCTTGCAGGCTTAAGTTGATCACCTTCGCGGGGTTCGGATTGACAGGCACGTTCGGCACGGTGCCGCCCGCAGCCCATGTAATACCGTCCGCCATGTCGGACATCGTGCCGCCGTTACAGTTGGTGACCGTCCGGGCAGAGACCACCTTGGCCCCAGGCGCTATTCCGGCGATACCGGTGCCATTGTTAGAAACTGCGGCCGTGATGCCTGCAACGTGCGTACCGTGCCAGGTGATCCTGCAGTTCTCTCCAGGCTTGTTGCCCGGCTGCGTGCCGTCTCCCCCTCGGTTGCCGTAGGTGCCGTTGGTGAAATCGTAGCCAGGCAGAACATTCGGGTTTAGATCGCTGTGGCTGGTAATACCGCTATCCACCACGCCGATCACTACTCCCGCGCCATTCGCCATGTCCCATGCACCTTCCGCTCGTATCCCCGCCGTGATAATTCCGGGCTTCTGATTTGAACTCAATGCCCACTGCTTGCTATATAACGGATCATCCGGTGTTGACCCGATGGTCATCACCGTATCAGGTTCAACGTATTCAACGTTCGGATCGGATGCGATTGCGCGCATGAACGCCTTGGCTTCCTTAGCGTTCAGTTTGCGCTCTGTTGTGACAACATCTGATCCGATACCCATACGTCGCAAATGGTGCGCCCTGGCGGGGAAGGCGCTCGCCAGCCTGTCAAGTTTTGATTGGGCTGCCGTGGTGGAAACGCGTTCCAGGGTGCCTGTTTTGTATCTGATGATGAAGCGGTCGGTAGACGTGTCAGGAGCAATACTGCTCGCATTCATTTTTAATGACGTTGCCAGTGTAACGACGTTGGAACTGGCGGCGCTCGCCGCCGCGGCTACTTCGGCCGTGCTTTGCGGAGTGGGCGATGCCGCGGACGTCGAGTCCGCGCCACCGTCACCGCCACACGCTGTGAGTGCTAACGAAAACGAAATGCAGGCGCTGCCGGCAAGCACGCGCCGGGAACGTATCTTTGACCACATCAGGCTGAGCTTGTTGATTGTTCCGCAGGAGCGGGTTGGTTCCTCGCGATGTTTCTTCGCTTGCATTGTTCGTTCATCCCTCTCGTGGATGTGTGTTTTGGCACTGTGGACCGGTGTGCGAGTGCGACCCGCGTGCCGACCGCCTGGCAGATTTCAGTGAACTTACCAAGTTAATATTCCTAACCAACTGATAGGTGTCCCGCGCGTTGCCGTACGAAACCTCTCCTCGTGGGTGTGCACGCTGAGTTCCCGATTGGGATATTAAATAACTTAAACAGGATAAAAAATAGTACATTTCTTCTTGTTAATCAGAAGATTTCCCTGGCGCGTGAGATTTCAGCTTGGCTGGTGTCTCTTGTCGCGTGAGGCCGGCGGGCGCTCGACAGGCAGCGGGGACATCCGAGAGGCGGGACGCGCCGCGAGACGGACCAGATCAATCCCCTTTCGCTGCACTTCCTCGTGGAAAAGCGGATCATGGATATCCCCGCCTTGACAAGCAGAACAGCCACCTTTCATAATGCGCCAGTGCGTTCGCTAAACGAATCAGTGTTCACATAGCGAACAAATCGCGTGTTGACCCCATCTGGTCTGCGCGCCATGACAAGGACGTGGAGACCGTCCCGCGTGTTGTTCAACGCGGCTCGCCAGCAGGGCGTGCCGCTGCGGATCGGGCGGCACGGTGCGGCGCGTCCCAAAGGGAATTCGACATGATCAACAAGATTTTCGAGTCACTTCAGTCGGCGGTCGCCGATGTGCACGACGGCTCGACCGTCATGATCGGCGGCTTCGGCACGGCAGGCATGCCATCCGAACTCATCGATGCGCTGATCGAGCAGGGCGCGCGCGAGCTCACCATCGTCAACAACAATGCGGGCAATGGCGATATCGGACTTGCTGCATTGCTCAAGGCGAAGCGGGTGCGCAAGATCATCTGCTCGTTTCCGCGTCAGACCGATTCCTACGTGTTCGACGCGCTCTACCGCGCTGGTGAAATCGAGCTCGAACTCGTGCCACAGGGTAATCTGGCTGAACGCATTCGCGCGGCTGGCGCAGGCATCGGCGGCTTCTTCACGCCGACCGGCTACGGTACAAAACTCGCCGAGGGCAAGGAAACGCGCCTGATCGACGGCAGGCATTACGTGCTGGAATCGCCGCTGCACGCCGACTTCGCGCTCGTCAAGGCATTCAAGGGCGATCGCTGGGGCAATCTGGTCTATCGCAAGACGGCGCGCAACTTCGGGCCGATCATGGCCAGCGCGGCGAAAACCGCCATCGTGCAGGTGTCGAAAGTCGTGCCGCTCGGCGAGCTCGATCCCGAAGAGATCGTGACGCCCGGCATCTTCGTGCAACGTGTGATCGAAGTGCCGCAAGCCACGCATCAAGCCGAGCTCGCATCTGCGACGGCTGCCTGAGGAGACCCGACATGAAAAAACTGACCCGCGATGAAATGGCGAAGCGCGTCGCCCAGGACATCCCTGAAGGCGCGTATGTGAATCTCGGCATTGGCGTGCCGACGCTGGTGGCTAACCACCTCGCTGCCGACAAGGAAATCTTCCTCCACAGCGAAAACGGTTTGCTGGGCATGGGCCCGGCACCCGCAAAAGGCGAAGAGGACGATGAACTCATCAACGCTGGCAAGCAGCACGTCACGCTGCTGACGGGCGGCGCTTTCTTCCACCATGCGGATTCCTTCGCGATGATGCGCGGCGGCCATCTGGACTTTTGCGTGCTCGGCGCGTTTCAGGTGTCGTCCAACGGTGACCTCGCGAACTGGCACACCGGTGCGCCGGATGCGATTCCGGCGGTCGGCGGCGCGATGGATCTGGCGATCGGCGCGAAGCAGGTCTATGTGATGATGGAGCACCTGACCAAGCAGGGCGAAAGCAAGATCGCCGCGGAATGCACCTATCCGGTGACGGGCGTGGCATGCGTCGATCGCATCTATACGGATCTGGCCATGATCGACGTGACTGCCGATGGCCTGGTGGTGCGCGAAATATTCTCGGACATCGACTTCGACGCGCTGCACAAACTGACCGGCGTACCGTTGATCGACGGCACCCAGGCGGCACGCGCCGCGTGATCTTGGCGCGGCGTTTGGCGATAAGGGTGTCTAATCTGTCGGGCAGCGTGCCGAACGCCGCGCATGCTCTGCTTGCGCTTCGCCCGGCGCGGGCGGAGGATACCTCTTTCTCCGTTTTGCCGACTCCATCATGCTCGAAGCCAGCGCCCGTCTGACCGGTCTGCTCTGCGGCACGCAGCCAATGAACGACATCTGGTCGCCACGCGCGACGCTGCAAAGTATGCTCGATGTCGAAGCGGCGCTTGCGCGGGCGTCAGCGGAGCATAACGTGATTCCGCAGTCGGCGGTGGCCGCGATCGAGGCGGCCTGCCATGCGGATCAACTGGATGCCGAGACGCTCGCGCGCGACGCCGCGCTCGGCGGCAATCTCGCCATCCCGCTCGTCAGGCAACTGACCGCACGCGTCAAAACGGTGGACGCGGAGGCGTCGAAATACGTCCACTGGGGCGCGACGAGCCAGGACATCATCGATACCGCGACCGTCCTGCAACTGCGCGATTCCTTCGACCTGCTAAATCATCATCTGCAGTCGACCTGCACGGCGCTCGCCGCGCTTGCG
>JBEKNG010000485.1:0-5041 GCA_049523075.1 Paraburkholderia sp. | reverse complement strand
CGCGCCGCTATCCACCCCTTCAAACACGCGACAGCGAGGCACACGCCGCATACCGGCGAGTCAGCGCCTTGCGCCGGGCGACGGCTTCATCTATAACAACCGTAGACGAAGCGTCGGCCTGCGTCTCACCTCGGCGAGGGCGAAGTGCGCCGGGTGAGTCGATGCTCCGTACGCCTGTGCAGCCCGAGACCGAGAACGAAATGAAACGAGCGACTGCGCCTTGTATGCCCCTGCCACCCCGCCATGACCGCAGCCGCCATGCGTCCCGTTCCGCGCTATCGCCTGCCTCATCACCTGCTCCGCTGCAAAACATTGAGACAATGTTAATTCTGTGTCCCGAATATGGACTGCATCCCACCCTTGGACTAAGCTCTGTCACCGTGAATTTTTCACGTTCAACCATGGAGTCTTGATTATGGAACACGGCATCATTGCATGGCTCATCATCGGCGCGATCGCTGGCTGGCTGGCTGGCGTGCTCGTCAAGGGCGGCGGTTTTGGGTTGATCGTCGACATCATCGTCGGTATTGTCGGCGCGTTTATCGGCGGTTGGCTGGCCGGTGTCCTGCACATCTCGCTCGGCGGCGGCTGGATCAGCTCGATCATCACGGCGGTGATCGGCGCGGTTATCCTGTTGTTTATCATCCGGCTGATCAAGCGAGGAGCCTAGCGCTTGCCGCGTCAGGCGACTCCGCTCGCCTGACCTCCGCTGCACTCCTTATCGTGTGCAGACAATCACACCAGCACGGCGTCCTCTTCCAGCATCGAGCCGGTCTCGTTCAGGCGTGTATGCCAGGCGAATGCCCGCTCCAGTCGGTGAGGCGTTTGGCCGCCCTGCTTCAATGCATCCTTGTAGTAGTCACGTAGCATGTCGCGATAGAGCGGATGCACGCACTTCTCCATGATCAGCACGGCGCGTTCACGCGGCGCAAGCCCGCGCAGATCAGCCAAGCCCTGTTCCGTGACCACCACATCCACGTCATGCTCATTGTGATCGCTATGCGGCACCATCGGCACAACACTTGAAATACGTCCGCCCTTCGCAATCGACTTCGTCGCGAAGATCGCGCACGACGCATTGCGCGCGAAATCGCCGGAGCCACCGATGCCGTTCATCATATGCGTCCCGCTCACGTGGGTCGAATTGACGTTGCCGTAGATATCGAATTCAAGCGCAGTATTCAGCGCAAGCAAACCCAGCCGGCGGATCACTTCGGGGTGGTTGCTGACCTCTTGCGGGCGCAACACGAGACGATCGCGATAACGGTCAAGGTCGCCGAATACCTGCGCATGCCGTGCGGCCGACAGCGTAATCGACGCGCCCGATGCAAAGGTGACCTTACCCGCATCCATCAGGTCGAACGTCGAGTCCTGCAACACTTCCGAATAGATTTCAAACGCTTCGAACGGCGATTTTACGAAGCCGGCCAGCACTGCGTTGGCAATCGTACCGATGCCGGCCTGCAGAGGCGGCAAGCGCGATGGCATGCGTCCACGCGACACTTCGTTCTGCAGAAATTCTATCAGATGGCCGGCGATCTGCTCCGTTTCTTCATCGGCGGGCAACACCGTCGATGCGCTGTCCGGCATATTCGTGATGACGATTGCGGCGATTTTCCCAGGTGGAATCTCGATGGCCCGTGTGCCGACCCGATCGCGCGGATGGACGATCGGCAACGGTTGACGGTTCGGCCGGCGAGCGGGGATCCAGATGTCGTGCAGGCCTTCGAGCGCTAGCGGTTGTGCAAGATTGATTTCGACAATAACCTTGTCGGCAAGAATCGCGAAGCTCGCTGAGTTGCCCACCGAGGTGGTGGGTACGATGGCGCCGGTTTCCGTGATCGCCACCGCTTCGATGATCGCGACGTCGAGTTTGCCGAGTTGGTTGGCGCGCAACATCTCAACGGTTTCGGACAGGTGCTGATCCACAAACATTACTTCGCCGCGGTTGATGGCATCACGCAAGGTCTTGTCCACCTGGAACGGCAAGCGGCGGGCCAGCACGCCCGCCTCGGTCAGCGTCCGGTCTACGTCGTGGCCGAGCGAGGCGCCCGTCATCAACGTAATGCGCAACGGTTTACCCTCCTGACGAGCCCGCTCGGCCAGCGCAACGGGCACGACCTTCGCATCGCCCGCGCGTGTGAAGCCGCTCGCACCCACGCGCATGCCATCATGAATCAGCAATGCCGCAGCGGCGGCAGAGGTGATTTTGCCGCGCACCGCGGCACAACGTATCCGGTCTTCGTACACGATTCATGTCTCTCCACAATCAACCTTTAGCTTACCGATGTGCACGTCTTCTACGTGTTCTCCGGTACTTACGATTACGCCTCGTAGGAGGTCTCTTTAGGGGACTACGAGGCAGCAATTCAACTATATGACCGGCGTGTACACGGATAAACGGCCTTGCCTGGAAGGTATTGTTCCATCTTGCGGAAGGAATGAAATCGCGCGTTGATTAGCGCGCGTTAAACGGCGCGTCTTTATCGAGCAAGGCGGTACGAATGAAATGCAGGCAGCCGAGCATGCGCTGCAGGTCGTGCCGCCGTTCGCGATCCGGGTGGACGGTTTCAAGAACCGCCTGCGCGGTCCCGATCGTCTCGCGCACCGATGCCAGCACGCACTCGAGACGGCTCGGTGAGGGCTGCTCGAACAGCGTCGCGATATCGCTGTTCATCTGCTTGAGACAAGCGCTCCAGCGCGGATGCAACGTTTCTGCATACGCCGCGTGAGCTGCTTCGTTGCGCAGGTCGATCACCGCGTGCCCCACTTCGAGCGTGATGAGCATCCATCGCAATGCGTCGCGATGCTGGCCCGAACGCTTCGTCAGCAGTACGCGCAATTGCGCCATCAGATCGTGAGTACTGGACTGGAAATATTGATTCAGTCCGCGTAATTCACCCTTGCACGCGAGTACGATCTGAGATCGTAAACTGCCTTTGATTTTGCCGATCAGCCATGGCATCTGCGCGGGGAAAATCACCGCAAGTGCCAGGGAAGCAACCAGCATCGCCGCAACGATGGCAATGCCGTTGTTGATCAGCAGGTCCGGCTGGTAATTCACCACATTGTCCGGGCCGGCCAGCAAGCAGAAGAACACCGAAAAACCCACACCGTAGCCGGAGATGCCAGGGCGCATCGCGACGGACGCGCCGAATGCCAGCACAGGTGCGAGCGTCGCGCAAAGTAACGGGAAGCCGTCGATGTTCGGATACACGTAGCACGTGTACAGATAACCCACCATTGTGGCGAGGACAGCGCCAAGGGCCATCTGCAGGGTCAGCTTCGATGCATTGGGCGCGGTCGAGGTCAATGCACAAGCAAGTGCTGCGCCGATGACGGCGAGGCCGCCGCTTGGCCAGTCGGTTTCAATCCAGAAGCAACCGACCACAGCCATCACGACCACCGTCCGCAGGAAAGTCAACCTAACCACTAGGCCGTTCGTTTTGCTGACGTAGCGGACGGCCTGCCGCTCCTTTGCAGGTTTGCGTTGCTCGAGCGATGCATAGGTCTCCGTATGACGAATGAACTCGTCGACGAAGCGATAGAGCAGCTCGGCAGAGGTATCGAAATCGGCCAGCAGGTCGGGCGCTGATGCTTCCAGTGACTGGCGCGTCTGCCGCACGCGGCGCGGCAGCGTGGTCTGAAATATCCGCAGTTCAACGGCCGCGCGAGCCGCATGCGAAGCGTCGACGGTCTGCGCATTCTGGCGGACCAACAGGGCCGATAGCTCTTCGAAATACGGCATCGCCGCATCGATAACCGGCCTCAGGCCGCCAGCCTGCAACCGCTTGAGTAGTTGGTGCAACGCGTGCAGGCGGGCGCAAGCGTTCATAAACTCGCTGTTCAGGCGCGCCAGATGCCGGCTGCGGGAACGCATGCCCGGGTCTTCGAAAGCGGCGAAGGCGCGGGTCGCCTCAAAGCTCACAATTTTATCAACGAGATCGGCAAAGCGTTCCTCGAACATACCCCGCTCGACCTTATCGCCGAGCACCCGCGCAGCGAACGCAGTAAAATCAACATATCTGTCGCGCAATGCGCGTTGCAGCGCGAGGCTCGACCTTTGGGGCACGATCAACGCACTGACGGCGCTCGAACACACAATGCCGACCGCGACCTCCGCGGCGCGCGTGAGCGCTGCGAGAAACAGATGGTTCGGCTCTGTCACTGTCGGAATGCCGATCAGGGCGGCGGTGTAACCCGCTAGTACGAAGCCGTACCACCGAAAATGTCGATACCGGACCGCCGCCGCAATGCAGGCACCTACCCAGCATGTCAGTCCGAGCATGTAGAGCTCGGGTTGCTGCACGAAGATCGCCCCCAGCACGAGCGCGGCGAACGTCCCCACCGCCGTCCCGATAATCCGATAAAAGCTTTTGGCGAGCACCATGCCGCTGAACGGCTGCATCAGCACGAACACGGTCGTCATCGCGGTGCGGGGCTGCTGCAGTTCCAGCAGCATGGCAATGCCGAGCGCGAGCAGCGCGGCGGCCACCGTCTTGAACAGATGAAGCCAGACGAGACCGTCACCCGTCGCCCAGTCACGGCCGGCCGCGGCCGTCGCGCGCAGTATCGGGGCCCCTTGCCGATGAGGTCCGGGCGTTGGCTGGATCAGATGCTGGCGTTTCATGGCAGCAAAACCGCGCCTTGGGCTGTCATTCGGGATGGAAAAAAGGCCGAACGTGGCAGTGCGCGCGCCGGCTGGCAAGGGACCGATTGTAGGAGCCTTGGAGACGCACATTAATGGCACAGGTCGGGAACGTTCATTCCAGATCGAGCAACAATAGCGTTGCGCGACAGGCGGACAATACCGGTTCTCTCTCAAGAATGTCGAACAAGAAGGACTGATGGATACGCTACAAAATATGCGGGTGTTCGTGCGCGTGGTGGAAGCCGGCAGCTTCACCGCCGCCGCGCAGTCGCTCAATTCAACCACGGGCGCCATGTCACGTGCGGTTTCGGAACTCGAAGCCCATTTACGCACCCGCCTGATGAACCGCTCGACCCGGCGCCTCGCGCTCACGACCGCCGGTGAACGCTA
>JBEKNG010000484.1:0-5062 GCA_049523075.1 Paraburkholderia sp. | reverse complement strand
GCTTGGGCGACCGACTCGCCAGCCACCAGTTGCGCGCTCGCGGTCTCGAGCGCCTTCGCATACGGAGCGAGCCGCGTGGCTTGCGCCCGTTCGCGCGCCGTCACCCGCTCGCGCAGCGCGGCTGACAACGCATCCATCACGCCCGCGGCCGCTTGTGGCTTCACCGGCTCCACGCTCGGTCCGGCGAAATACGCCCCCTGTACAAAATCCACGTTGCATTCGAGCGCGATCAGCGCGTCGCGCTCGGTCGACAAGCCGCCCATCAGCACCAGTTGTCCTGACTCGTGCAGCAACGAGACGAGCCCGGGCAGCACACGTTCGATATGCGAGTGCTCGCTCGCTTGTGCCAGGATACAGCGGTCGAGCGTGACGATATCGGGTCGCAGATTCCAGACCCGGTCGATGTTCGAATGCTTGGCGCCGAAACCATCCAGCGCGATCAGGAAGCCCGATTTGCGCAGCGCGTCGACGATCTCCGCAAAGCGCGTGGTCTCGCCACCCGCCTGCTCCGATACCTCCAGCACCACACGTTGCGGCGGCAGGCCCAGCGCCTTCAGCCCGGCCAGCAACGCGTCGCCGTAGCTGGTATCCATCAGCGCCGCAGGATGCAGGCTCAGGAAGAGCCATTCGTCGTGGCTGTCGAACGCATTGAAGTTGCCCAGATGCAGCGACTCGGCAAGCCGCCCGAGTTCCAGCAGGTCGCCGCGCCGTGCAGCCTGGGTGAACACCTCATGCGACGGCACCTGCTGCGCATGTTCGTCATGGGCGCGCAGCGAGGCGTGATAACCGATCGCGCGCCGGTGCGACACGGAAAACACCGGCTGGAACACGCTGAACACCGTGTAGCCGCCGTACAGGACGGTGCGCCGGGAACCTTCGTCGCCCGCCATCGGGCGCGGCGGCTGGAAGCCGGGAGGATCGAGTTCGATCATGCTCATCATGTGTCAGTCGTGTGAAGGGGGCGTCGCAGCTGGCACGCATAAGCGCAAGTTTACAGGATAGGCGAGCAAGAACCGTGCACGCGCTGGAATTGCGCTTCGCGCGTTGGTAACCGCTCATTGTGCGCCGGGATGTGCGCTGCGGTCACACGGCGCACATCCGTGGTGCGCCGCGCGCCCTGTTGCGGGTCGGGTGGCCGGCCGCGCAGGAGTTGCAGAACGGCTGCTGTAGCGACTGAAATCCGCTTCGGATTTCAGGTCCGTTCGGAGGGATCGGTTTTCTTCGCCGTGCTGCGGATGTCAGCCGACAGTTGCGCGAAGATCCACGCTGAGCAGGCCGTGATGATGCCGACGCACAGGAACGTCGCGTGGAATGCGGGCAACGAATTAGCTTCGGTCACCTTGTGGATCAGTCCGGTGAAGGTCGTAAGTAAAGCGCCCGCGACGGTGACGCCGAGGCTCATCGAGAGCATCTGCACCAGCGAAAACAGGCTGTTGCCGCTGCTCGCGCCGCCCGTGCCGAGGTCTTTCAGCGTGAGCGTGTTCATCGCGGTGAACTGCATCGAGTTCACGCCGCCGAAGAATGCGAGCTGCACGAGCCGGAGCCAGAGCGGCTGGCCTGCGCTCGTCAACGAAAAGCTCGCCATGGCGAGGCCGACCAGCACCGTGTTGGTCACCAGCACACAGCGATAACCGTATTTGGTGATCAGCGTGGTCGCAAGACGTTTGGACGTCATGCCGGCCGCGGCCACTGGCAACATCATCAGGCCGGCTTCGAAGGCGCTATAGCCGAGGCTTACCTGCAGCAGCAGCGGAATCAGATAGGGCATCGCGCCGCTGCCGATCCGCGCAAACAGATTGCCGAGCAGGCCAACGCTGAACGTATTGATCTTGAACAGATCGAGCGGGAACAGCGGGTGCGGCTCGCGCACCGCGTGCAGTCCATACGCGACGAAGCAGGCGAGACTCAGAATCAGCAGCACCAGCACGGTGGCTTGCTGGATGCCGAGTTCAGTGCGGCCGTCGAGTGCAAACGAGATCGCCACCATGCCTATCACCAGCAACACATAGCCCTTGATGTCGAACCTCGCGGTGTCGGGGTTGCGGCTGTCCTGCATGAAGATGAAGGTCGCAATGCAGCCGATGATGCCCACCGGCACGTTGATCAGAAAGATCCAGTGCCACGAGGCGATCTTGACGAGCCAGCCGCCGAGCGTCGGCCCGATCAGCGGCCCGATCAGCCCAGGAATAGCGACGAACGCCAGGGCGGGCAGGTAACGTTCCGCGGGGAAGGTCCGCAGGACGGCGAGGCGCCCGACCGGCAGTAGCATCGCGCCACCCACGCCCTGCATCACGCGATACAGCACCAGTTGGGTGAGCGTGTGCGAGTTTGCGCAGAGCAGCGAGCCCACCGTGAACACCAGGATCGCGCTGAAGAACACCTTGCGCGTGCCGAGTTTGTCCGCGAGCCAGCCGGACACCGGAATTGCCACCGCCATTGTCAGCGAGTAGGCAATCACCACCGATTGCATGCGCAGCGGCAACTCGCCGAGACTCGTCGCCATCGCCGGCAGCGCGGTATTGACGATGGTGGAGTCGAGCGTCTGCATGAAAAAACCGGTGGCGACGATCCACAGCATCACGGTGAGTGAGCGTGCGGTGGGCTGGGCGGTGGTGGAGGCGGGAGTTGTGCCAGCGGTCGGCGGATTGGACATGGAGGGCGGCTGCTCACGCGTACCGGACGGGCTGAGGAGTCCACATTTTAGGGAAATCCGTGGGGCTGTGCAGTGTGGTTTTCACGCGCAAGGCTTACCTTGCGTCGTGCGTTGGCTTGTGGACGAGTGGTGTAGCGACGATGGGCACTGACAGGGCTTTCACCGGGCGAGCTTCGCCGCCGCTTCGAAAAATGCCTGTGCACGTGGGTCGCTGGCATACGCGACGTTGATGCGAATCCATGGGCTGACCTCGGCGTTCGGCCGGAAATAGCTTCCCGGCGCGACGGTGACGCCAAGCGGTACCCCGCATTCGACGAGCCGTGCCGAGTCCTCGATATGCGGCACGCATGCCCATACGAACTTGCCGCCGAGCGGCGTTTCGAACACCTCCCAGCCGCTCGCTTCGAGTGCCTGGACAGTCGCGCCGAGCGCATCGCGCATGCGCCGGCGCAGCCGCTCCAGATACTTGCGATAGGTGCCGCGCTCGAGCATGGCCACGGCAACGGCTTCTGCAAAGCGTGAACCGCCGATGCTCGTCAGCATCTTGATGTCGGCGAGATCCTTGATGATTGCGTGGTCGGCGACCACCACGCCGATCCGCAGCGAGGACGACAGCGTCTTCGACAAGCCGCCCACATAGATTACGTGCTCGAGCTGGTCGAGGGCCGCGAGGCGATCGGTGAGCTCGGTCTGGAAGTCGGCGTAGATGTCGTCTTCGATGATCTTGAACTGATGTTCGCGCGCGAGCGGATCCATGCGGTGACGCCGGTGACGATCTGCTCGGTCAACGGGACGCCGCGCAGGTCGCCTTGCACCGTCAGCCAGACCTCGCCCGCCATCACCTGCAAAGTCAGCGCCTGCGTGATACGCCAGGCGGCTGCCGGCTCGCCATGATCGAGTTCGAAAGTACGGATTTCACGCATCGCATTACTCCTTTGGACGGCTTCTCTGGTTGATTGATTATTGCCGTGCGATCATGGAAACCCCATGTACAGTTACGAACAGTTTCCGCGAAACTGTGCAGTTGAAAAACCTGACAGTTGCCCGCACCGCGATCCCGAGGCGTGGTTCACAGGCATGTTCGACAGGCGCAGTTCAAAGCCGCGGTTCAAAGGCTTTTAGGTGAAGACCTCATGAAACTCGACATCGAACTCAACCGCGAAAACGATTACTGGCTGTCCGCGGGCGAGACGTTCGAGCTGAACCGCGGCGAGCGGGCGTGGGTGAGCGCAGGGCCGGGCGGTGCGAGGCTTGCCCTCGCATTCGCGAGCGACACGCACGGAGCGCGGGTCCGTCCTGCTGCGAAAGGGGTGGGGCTGTCCGTCCGGAGCCTGGTGCCGCGTTGGCTGCAGACTATCTGACACTTATCTGGCGGGTAGGGGCGGTGGAGCTTCGTACTCCCCAATGTAGCGTGCGCGTGGCCGGATCAAGCGACCGTCTGCGCTCTGTTCCATCGCGTGGGCGATCCAGCCTGCCACCCGGCCGACCGCGAATAGCGTAAAGGCGGCGCCCGCGGGCAAGCCCAACACACGTTCGATGGAGGCCAGCGCGTAGTCCAGATTCGGTTCAGTCCCGGTCGTCTCGCGCACGGCGCGGGCTAGTGCATGGACCCCCCCAATGGCCGAGCGTGCCGGCACGCATTCCGTCAGCAAATCCAGCAAAACGCGCGCACGTGGATCGCCGTCTGGATACAGCGGATGCCCGAAGCCCGATAGCACCGCGCCGTAAATGCCATCCTCACCCGGGTTGAGACGGGTGGCCAGAAAGCGATCGAGATCAGGCGCACGGGCAGCTTCGTCGAGCACCGCGGCGGCGCGTATCGACTCGCCGCCGTGACGCGGTCCCGATAACGCCGCGAGGCCGCCCGCCACGGCGCCGAACAGATGGGTCCCCGTCGACGTGATGCAGCGGACCGTGAAGGTCGACGCATTCAGTTCATGATCCGCACAGGCGACCAGCGCGGCGCGCAGCACGCCGATCTGTTGCCGGTTGCGGATGCCCCACGCGGCAGCAAGTTGCCGGTGCAGCGGCTCGTTCGACGGCGCTGCCGAGATCAGCGCCGCAGCCAGCAGACGCATCACCGCACAAGCCGTATCGAGCTGCGCATCACGGCCTTGCGCCCAGACGCGCGGCATTTGCGCTGCGGCGGCCGGCAGCAGCACGAGCGCCCGGTCAAGCGGGGTGCTGTCGCTCCACAGCTTGAGCCACGCGGACCATTGCGCTACACCAAGCGGCGCCGGCGCCGCCTCAGTCAACCGCCGCGGGCTGCATTCCCATAACAGTGCCGCCACTTCTTCGAGCGAGGCCGTGCGCGCCAGTTCGACCGCGTTGCGGCCACGATAGAGCAGGCGACCGTCGGCGATGAGCGTGATGGACGATTCGAGCACCGGTACGCCCCAGTCGAGCACC
>JBEKNG010000483.1:0-5063 GCA_049523075.1 Paraburkholderia sp. | reverse complement strand
GGCCGGCAATCTCGGCCGGCAGTTGCGCAGCGCGCTGGCGCAATGGGCGGATGTCGTGCGTCTGTCGGACATTACGCCGCTTGGCGAAGCAGCCGCGCATGAAGAACATGTGGTGCTGGATCTTGCCGACCGCGCGGCCGTGGATGCGCTGCTCGAAGGCGTCGACGCCGTCGTGCATCTGGGCGGCATATCGGTCGACGCGCCGTTTGACGATCTGCTTGAGGCGAATATTCGCGGCGTGTACAACCTGTACGCGGCGGCGCAGAAGCAGGGCGTGAAGCGCGTGCTGTTTGCGAGCTCCAATCACGCCATCGGCTTTCATCCGACCACGACCGTCCTCGATGCCGATGCGCCGTTGCGTCCCGACAGTCTCTACGGCGTGACGAAGTGCTTCGGCGAATCGTTGTCGCGCTACTACTTCGACCGTTTCGGCCTGGAGACGGTCTGCATGCGGATCGGTTCGTCGTTCGAAGTACCGAAGAATCCGCGCATGCTCGTGACCTATCTGAGCTATCGCGACTTTATCGAACTGGTGCGCTGCTCGCTGTTCACGAACCGCGTGGGGCATGCGATCGTTTATGGCGTGTCGAACAATCGGGTGCTGTGGTGGGATAACACCAAAGCCTCGTTTCTCGGCTATCGCCCGCAGGACAGTTCAGCGCAGTTCGATGGGCTGTTCCCGGTTCAGGCGCCGACTGAGGAGTTCGACGATCCGGCGCAGCGGTTTCAGGGCGGCGCTTTCGTGGTGGCGTTGCCGCAGTCGTGAGCTGGGTCAGACACCACCACCAACCCTTCGCTTAAACCCGCTCCTCGCCGCCCCGCGAAGCACGCCGTATCACCTGCGGCGGCTGCCCGAACGCGCGCAGGAATGCTCGGCGCATCCGCTCACGATCACCGAAACCGGTATCGCGAGCAACGATTTCAATCGGATGCAGGCCCGACTCGAGCATCAGACGCGCAGCCTCGATGCGCAGATGCTCAACGGCCTTCGCGGGCGATTGGCCGGTCTCTGCCCGAAAGGAGCGGCTGAATTGCCGCGGACTCAAATGGGCCGCTTCGGCAAGTTGCTCAACCGATAGTTCGGTATGAAGATTCTGCTTCGCATAGGCGAGTGCGGTCTGGATGCGGTCCGAGCGCGGCTCCAGTTCGAGCAGCGCTGAAAACTGCGACTGGCCGCCTGCCCGCCGGTGATAGACGACGAGCTTCTTCGCCACCAGTCGCGCGATTTCGGCGCCTGCATCCTTTTCGACGAGTGCCAATGCAAGATCGATGCACGCCGTCATGCCTGCAGAGGTCCATACCGGCCCGTCGACGATAAAGATGCGATCTTCCTCCAGCTTCACCGCCGGGTAGTCGCGGCGCAGGCGCGCAGCGAAAAACCAGTGGGTGGTCGCGCGCCGGCCGTCGAGCAGGCCGGCCTGCGCGAGATTGAATGCCCCTGTGCAGGTCGAGCCGATGCGCCGCGAGGTCTGCGCCGCGCGCTGCAAAAAGCCGATGAGGCCAGCGCCAGGATCGATCACTTCGTTGTCGCCGACCACTAGCACGGTATCAAAACGGCTGTCGTCGAATGCCCGGGTCTCGACCGCGAAACCGCCCGAAGTTTGCACCGGGCCGCCGTGCTCTGAGAGCAGTACGACCTCATAGACAGGTTTGCCGGCCGTTTTATTGGCAAATTCGAAGACCGTCGTGATGGCCAGGTTGAGGACCTGAAAGCCGTCGTACAGCACGATTCCGATACGTAACATGATGGTGTCCTTGGGTGTCGCAATGAGAGGCCTAAAAGGTGGCATCTGTGACATTGGAGACATCCGATTATGAGCCTAATCTCCTTTCCATGCAGACCGACACGGGTCGGCACTCATGAACAAAGGAGAAATTTGATGAACGACACGACGCACAAGGGCACAGCCCTCATCACCGGTGCCTCTTCAGGGATCGGCGCCATTTACGCGGATCGCCTTGCCCGCCGCGGCTATGACCTGATTCTGGTGGCGCGCAACCGCGCACGGCTCGACCAGCTGGCCGACCGTCTGACCACCGCGACGGGCCGCTCGATCGAAGTGGTCGCGGCGGACCTGAATACCAAGGCCGACGTGCGCCGCATCGAGGAGATTTTACGTACCGATTCGAGCATCACGATGCTGGTGAACAATGCCGGCATCGGCGGCGCCGGTCCGCTGCTGGTTTCCGAGGTGGACACCATGGAAGCGATGATCGAGTTGAATGTCACCGCGCTCACGCGGCTGACGTACGCGATCGCGCCGGCCTTCGTTGCGCGGGGAACCGGCACGATCATCAATATCGCCTCGATCGTGGCTGTGGCGCCGGAAATCCTGAACGGGGTGTACGGCGGCACGAAGGCCTTTGTGCTGGCGTTCAGCCAATCGCTGCACCATGAGCTGGCCGCGAAGGGTATCCGCGTGCAAGCAGTGCTGCCTGGCGCCACGCGTACCGAGTTCTGGGACATCGCGGGTCAGCCAGTCGAAAACCTGCCGCAAAGCATCGTGATGAGCGCCGACGATCTGGTCGACGCGGCGCTCGCCGGGCTGGATCTGGGCGAACTCGCAACGGTCCCGTCGTTGCCCGACGCGGCCGACTGGGCTGCGTTTGAAGCAGCGCGTGCCGCGCTGGGGCCTAACCTCTCCCGCAGTCAACCGGCTGCGCGCTATGGTGTGGGGAGTGCCGCTTAAGGGAAGTGAGTCGCCGGCTGTCAGTCTTTACGGCGCAGCGCGCGGGCAGTAGCTGAATTGGGCAGCCATGGCTTGAACCTGCGTGGCGTGGCCGCTATGCCTTGAACAACGGCAAGTGGCCGCAATACATGCGGCTGCTTGCCGTGCCTCAGCTTCGCCGGTCTAGCGTAATGCTTCGAGGGCTGCGAACTCCCGATCACTCAGGCTGATCGCCGCAGCGGCCACGTTCTCGCGAAGATGTGTGCGCTTCGACGTGCCCGGAATCGGCAAAATCACCGGACTACGTTTGAGCAGCCATGCTAGTGCAATCTGACCCGCGCTGACGCCGCGGTCGGCCGCCATCTTTTGCAGCGGGGAGCCCGTCTGCGTCAGACTGCCGGCCGCGAGCGGATACCAGGGAATGAATCCGATACCATGTTTTTCGCAATACTCGAGGACGTCCTCGCTGGCGCGATCGGTCAGGTTGTAGCGGTTCTGCACCGTCGCGACCTTGAAATACTTCGAGGCGGCCTGGATGTCGTCGACCGATACCTCGCTCAAGCCGGCAAAGCGAATCAGCCCTTCGGCTTGCATCGAGCGGACCGCGTCGAACTGTTCGTCGCGCGGCACGTTGGGATCCACACGATGCAATTGCCACAGCGAAATCTGCTCGACGCCGAGGTTCTGCAGGCTCTTCTGCAGCCTTTGCCGCAGATATTCCGGACGGCCGTCCGGATTCCAGCGATCCGGTCCGCTTCGACGCAGCCCCGCTTTGGTCGCAATCAGCAGATCCGTGTAAGGATGCAACGCCTCACGGATGAGCTGCTCCGACACATCGGGGCCGTAAGAGTCCGCCGTATCGATGAAATTCACGCCCAGGTCAGGCAGGCTCTGCAACGTGCGCACCGCCTCGGACGGATCGTCCGGCGGTCCCCAGATGCCCGGGCCCGTGATGCGCATGGCGCCGTAGCCCAGACGATGGATCTCGACTTCGCCGCCGAGTTTGAAGGTGCCCGACGCCTGCGCCGGCGGAGATGCCAGATCGCCCATTTAATCAACTCCTTAAGGTGGATATCGGGAGTCTAGGGATTTCAGCGCGGCAGGGATAGAGGTGGAGCTGAAGACACTTGTCTGGCTGTCTGAACAATAGGTTGATTCGCGGGAGCCAGCCGGCCTTGATGAGTTCGCCGCGTGCGGCGCAATCGCGCAGGGCAGGCGGGCCACGCGGGAGCAGGAGCAGGGCGGGCCGCTAATAACGCTACGTCCCGCTTGAGCGTTCAGCGCAGGATTTTCGAAAACAGAAGATGCTTGAAACGCACCACTGGCTGCGGGCTGCGTTGTGCCTTGGCAAGCAGAATCGAGCCTTGAAGCGAGGCGACGATAAAGCCAGCCACGTCGTTGCAATCGAAGTCCGCAGGCAACTCGCCCACCCGGACCGCCGACGCGAGGCAGTATTCGAGGCACTGCTGCAGCTCTGCGAAGATCTCCACCACGCGCTGGCGAATGGCATCGCTGTGATCGCTCGCCTCGAGTGCGAAGTTGCCGAGCAGGCAACCGTTGCGTGTCTGGTTCAGGCAGATGCGCGAGGTGCTCCAGTCGATGTAATCGCCGAGTCGCTTGAGCGGCGGGAGCGCGTCGTTGCGCAGCGTGTCGCGCAGAATTTCGCGCGTGTTGGCGAAGTAGAGTTCGAGGACCTCGAGACCGAACGCTTCCTTCGAGGCGAAGTGGTTTGTGAACGATCCTTGAGGCACCCCCGCAGCCTGCACGATATCGCGCACGCTGGCGCCCGCAAAGCCATGTTCATGGACGACCTTGAGGCCTTCGGCAAGGATTTTTCCGCGGTGTGAGGGTCTGGGCATAATGAAGAAATTGTACGGTCGTCCATATTGAGGCGTCAACGGCGATCGTCGCTCATACGCCGGAAATGGCCCCTGTCCGGATCAGGGTAATCCTTGACATCATGGGATGCTTGCATTTTAATACGGACAGTCGTATTGGTTTGCGGAAAATTGCTCGTTTCTGGCGCCAGTTTGCGCGCCGCCAGCGACGCAAATATTGCCCGGGCCCGCCCGGGCGAACCTGAAAGTTCAAAGGGATCTGGATATGGACCGCCTACAAGCAATGAAAGTGTTCACGCGGGTTGTGGAGACGAACGGCTTTTCCCGCGCCGCGGACACGCTGGATCTGCCGCGTGCGTCGGTCACGACGATTATCCAGAACCTCGAAGCGCATCTGAAAGTGCGTCTGTTGCAGCGTACGACGCGGCGCTTGAGCCTTACGCCGGATGGCGCCGCTTATTACGAGCGCTGCGTGCGGATTCTGGCGGACATCGAGGAGACAGAAAGCTCCTTGTCCCACGCGCAGCGGGCGCCGCGCGGCCGGTTGCGGGTCGAC
>JBEKNG010000482.1:0-5079 GCA_049523075.1 Paraburkholderia sp. | reverse complement strand
GTTGGGCCGCGAGGTGGCGGACGCGCTCGAAAGCCAGGGTGCACTTGAAATCGTCCGTGCCCTCAGCACGGCGAGCGGTCCGGCGACTGGCGCGTGATGGCGGCACAGGCAGGCGTCAACTCATCCGCCACCTCGAATGGCCAGGTGCCGTATACGGTCGTGATCACGCGTCCGGCGGGCCAGTCGGCGGCGCTCGCAGCGCAACTGACGGCGGCCGGCATCGCCACACTCGACTTTCCGCTGATCGAGATTGCGCCTGCCGACGACGTGGCGCCGTTGCATGCTGTGTTGGGTGCACTCGAACGCTATGCGCTGGTGGTGTTCGTCTCGCCCAACGCGGTCGACTACGCGTTCACCCAGTTCGGCGCGATCTGGCCGCATGCGCTGCCTGTCGGCGTCGTCGGCCCCGGCAGCGTCGCGGCGCTGGCTCGTCACGGCGTCGAAGCGCCGGCGTATCGGGTGATCAGCCCCTCGGCCGCGGCGGACGACGAGGCCGCGCGCTTCGACTCCGAGGCGCTCTTCGCAGCCATCGACGCGTCGCTTGGCTCGGCCTCGCTCGAAGGCAAGCGCGTGCTGATCGTGCGCGGCGACGGTGGCCGCGAGTGGCTCGCCGACCGTCTGCGTGAAGCAGGCGTCGAAGTGGAAACCGTGGCGGCCTACCGGCGCCTCGTGCCGGAGCCGTCGATCGGCGCCTGGACCCGCGTGCATGAACTGCTGGCGGGCGAGCCGCACGCGTGGCTCGTCACCAGTTCCGAGGGCGTGCGCAATCTGGATGAACTGGCGCGCGAGCACCTGAACGCCGTCGAAATCGCGCAACTGAAGCGCGCCACCTTTGTCACGCCACACCCACGTATCGCGCAGACCGCGCGGGGACTGGGTTTTGATAGCATTACGGTGTCCGGTGCGGGCGATGAGCGCATCGCCCGTGCCTTGCTTTCTGCCGTACCTCCCGTTGTTCAACCGGTACCGACCAACCCGGCTCACTCACGCATGACAGAATCGAACGCTTCCACGAACGCCTCACCTCAGCCGGCTGCGGCCACAGCGTTGCCGCCCAATCCCCCCTTCACGCCCTACGAAGCGCAACAGCCGCGCCGCGGCGCGAGCGGACCGCTGCTGTGGTTTGTCGTGGTGATCGTTGCCTGTGCGGCCGTGGCCGGCGGTATTGCGCTCAATCGCAAGGTCATCCGACTCGACCAGCAGTTGACGCAGCGTCAGCAGGCCAACGACGCGCAAACCGCTGCACTGGGCGTGAAGACCGATCAGGCGGTGGCAACCGTGCATGAGATCGATTCGCAGATGTCGCAGCTCGAGGGCAAGCTGACCGATGCGCAGCAGGCTCAGCAAGCGTTGCAACAGCAATACGCCGATCTCGCGAGCAATCGCGACGACTGGACCCTCGCCGAAGTGGGGCAGATGCTGTCGAGCGCGAGCCAGCAACTGGAACTGACGGGTAATACGCAACTCGCATTGTTTGCGCTGCAAAGCGCCGACACGCGTCTGGCTGCGTCGGACAGTCCCCAGGCGCTGGCGGTGCGCAAGGCGATTGCCCAGGACATCGACAAGCTGAAGTCGGCGCCGTCCACCGATCTGACGGGCCTCGCCATCAAGCTCGATAACGCAATCGACCAGGTCGACTCGCTGCCGCTCAACGGCGAAGCGCTCATAGCGCACACCGTGCCGCACGCCGCTACGCCGGCCGATACCGCGCAGGTCGCCGCGGCCAGCGGCGAGCCGCGCTGGAAGGTGTTGTGGCGGGAGTTTTCGGCGGGCATCGCTCAGCAATTGACGAGTCTCGTGCAGGTGCGCCGCATCGACAATGCCGACGCGATGCTGATCACGCCCGACGAGGGCTACTTCGTGCGCGAGAACCTGAAACTGCGCCTGCTGTCGGCGCGCCTCGCCCTGCTGTCGCGCAACCAGACCACGCTGAAGTCCGATCTGCATGCGGCTGACGCGGCGCTCGAGCGGTATTTCGACAACGCGTCCAAACGCACGCAAACCGTGCGCGGGCTGGTGAAGGACGTGGACGATGGCTCGGCGGCCGTGGAAGTGCCGAACCTGAATACGAGCCTGCAGGCCGTCAACCAATACCGGAGCCGGGGTTAATCATGGCGATCCGGGGACTTCTTTGGCTGGCCCTGCTGTTTGTCATCGCGGTGGCGCTGGCGACGGTCGGGCGTTTCGATACAGGGCAGGTGCTGCTTGTCTACCCGCCGTACCGGGTGGACGTGTCGCTGAACCTGTTCGTGGTCGGACTGGTCGTGCTGTTTATCGTGGTGTATGCGCTGCTGCGCATTGTGCGCAACATCTGGCGCATGCCGCAGCGCGTGTCTGCCTACCGGGCTCGTTCGCGCGTGGCCAAGGCTCATGCGGCATTGCGCGATGCGATCGGCAATCTGTATGCCGGACGTTTCTCGCGTGCCGAGAAGGCCGCGCGCGACGCGCTCGCCAACGGCGACAACAAGGGCGCAGCGGGCCTGGTCGCGGCCACAGCGGCGCACCGGATGCATGAGTACGGGCGGCGCGACGAATGGCTGGCTCAGATCGACGAAGCTGACTGGCAGGACGCCCGCCTGATGGCAACTGCCGACATGCGCGCGGACGGCCGCGACGCGGACGGCGCGTTGGCCGCGTTGACGGAGATGCAGTCGCAAGGCGGCCGCCGCATTCATGCGCAGCAGATCATGTTGCGGGCGCAGCAGCAGTTGAAGAACTGGAGCGAGGTCCTCAAGCTCGTCAAGACGCTGGAAAAGCGCGAGGCGATCCACCCGGCGGTGGCGGTACGCTTACGCCAGCTCGCGGCCGAGAACCTGCTGCGCGACCGTCGTCACAACGCCGACGCGTTGCTGGAGTTGTGGCATTCGCTGTCGCCGACCGAGCGGCATTCGCCGCGCCTCGCCGATCTCGCGGCTGAATTGCTGGTGACGCTCAATCGTCCGCAGGACGCGCGCAAGATCGTCGAAGAAGCGCTGGCGCAGAACTGGGACGCGCGTCTGTTGCGGCGCTATCCGGATACGGCCGGCGGCGATGCGCTGCCGTTGATCCAGAAGGCCGAAGGCTGGCAGAAGGAGCGTCCGGAGGACGCCGATCTGATGTTCACGCTGGGCCGCCTGTGTCTGCATCAGCAACTGTGGGGCAAGGCGCAGTCGTTCCTCGAGACGGCGCTGAAGCTGGCCAACAACGAGACGCTGAAAATCCGTTCGCATCGGGCGCTGGCACGATTGCACGAGCAGCTTGGCGATAGCGAGAAGGCGAGCGAGCACTATCGGGAAAGCGCGCTAGCGATGAACGTGGTTTGAGCGGCAGGGGCCTGCCAGCGTGCTTCGGCACGATGGCAGAATGGCACAACGCCGCTGCGGCGCGGTTGCCTGTGGTTGGCTGCGGTTGCTTATACGCAGCGCCCGCCGTCCACTTCCAGGCACACGCCAGTGATGAAGTCCGCTTCGTCCGACGCCAGATAAAGGCAGGCATTGGCGATGTCCTGCGGCGTCGAGAAGCGGCCGAGCGGGATGCCGGCCAGAAAGCGCTTGCGGTTCTCCGGCGTGTCTTCAACACCCATGAACTCGGATAGCAGCCCGGTTTCGCCTATCACGGGATTCACGCAGTTCACGCGGATGCGGTCCGGTCCCAGCTCGGCGGCGAGCGCTTTGCTGGCGATAATCACCGCGCCTTTGCTGCCGTTGTACCAGACGAGGCCCGGCCGGGGCCGCACGCCTGCGGTCGAGGCGATGTTGATGAACACGCCGCCGCCTTGCTGGCGGAAGTACGGCACGAACGTCTGCACGCTCCAGTAGATGCTCTTCACGTTGACCGCGTAGACACGGTCGAACTCTGCTTCCGTCACGTCGAGCACGGGCTTGTTGCGATGCGTGGTGCCGGCATTGTTGACGACGACCTGCACGCTGCCGAAGTCTTCCAGCGCAGCCTCGCGCAGACGTTCCCAGTCGGCGCTCTGCGTGACGTCGCCGGGCACCGCGATAGCCTTGCCGCCCAGCAGCGCGATTTCGCTCGCGACGCGTTCGGCCGCCGCACCGTTCAGATCGTTGACCACGACGTTCGCGCCTTCGCGCGCGTAGGTCTTTGCAATGCCCTCGCCGAAACCCGAGCCGCCACCCGTGACGATGGCTGTTTTACCTGTCAACCGCATGATGTCTCCGTATTTGTCCGCGTTGTTGTTGCTGCTCATTGCACTGAGTACCTGACCGTGCACCTGCCTATGCCGCTGCTTTGCCCTGTCACCGCCCGTTACCCGTGCCGGATTGCGACCGTCTTCAGCACCGTAAAGCCGTAAAGCGCCTCAAACCCTTTTTCACGACCGTGGCCGGAATGCTTGACGCCGCCGAACGGCATCTCGACACCGCCGCCGGCTCCATAGTTGTTAATGAACACCTGGCCAGAGCGCACCCGCCTTGCCAAACGCAACTGGCGCGCGCCGTCGCGCGTCCAGATGCCCGCGACCAGGCCGTACGGCGTGCCGTTCGCGAGCGCTACCGCTTCGTCTTCGTCGGCGAAAGACATCGCGGCGAGCACGGGCCCGAACACTTCCTCGTTTGCCAGCCGGTGGCCCGGCGGCACATCGCGCAGCAGCGTGGGCGCCTGATAGAAGCCGGTTTCCGGCGCCTCGTGGATGACCTCGCCGTGTGCCACCATGGCAATGCCGTCGTGATGCGCATCGGAAAGAAAATCCCACACGCGTTGCTGTTGTTTGGCGCTGATGAGCGGCCCGCAGTCGAGATCGGCGTGCGACGGCCCGACCCGCAGTCCACTGAACGCGGCGCCGAGGCGGTCCAGCAAGGGCTCGTAGATCGAGCGCTCGATCAGCACCCGGCTGCCGGCCGAACAGGTCTGCCCGGCGTTTTGCACGATCGCCGAGACGAGCACGGGCAGCGCGGCGTCGAGATCGGCGTCGGCGAATACGATTTGCGGTGACTTGCCGCCCAGTTCGAGCGTGACGGGCACGTGATTCTCGGCGGCCATCTGCACGACCAGCTTGCCGGTGTCCGGCGAACCGGTGAACGAGATATGGTCGATGCCCGCATGCCGCGCGAGCGCCGCGCCCGCTTCGTGGCCGTAGCC
>JBEKNG010000481.1:0-5080 GCA_049523075.1 Paraburkholderia sp. | reverse complement strand
TTCACGGATATCGAAGACAAAGGCCAGGAAGGTGTCGAGCTCGCCGCCAACCGGCAGTTGAACGGCGAGGCGGGCCAGCGCGAGGTGATCCGCGACCGCCTGGGCCGCGCGATATCGGATACCCGTCCGCTCATGCCGGCCCATAACGGCGCGACGATCCGACTGACCATCGACCGCCGCATCCAGCAGCTCGCCTACGCGCAATTGAAGGCTGCGATTGCGAAGCACAGCGCGGAAGCTGGCAGCGCGGTGGTGCTAGATGCGCGCAACGGCGAGATACTCGCGCTCGCCAACTACCCGAGTTTCGATCCGAATGACCGCACTCGCCTGAACGGCCGGCAACTGCGCAACCGCGCCGTGGTCGATACCTTCGAACCGGGCTCGACGATCAAGCCGGTGGTCGTCGCCTTGTCCATGGACAAGGGCAAGGTCGGGCCGCAAACCCTCGTCGATACGTCCCCGGGCTGGTACAGGATCGGACCGGCGGTGATCCACGACACCTCGAATCACGGCGTCATGACGGTTGCCGAAGCAGTCCAGAAGTCGAGCAACATTGCGCTCGCGAAACTCGCGCTCAACCTGCCTGCCGAGACGATCTGGAACAAGTATCAAGAATACGGACTGGGGCGCCGACCGGAACTGACATTCCCCGGCGCCGCTGCGGGCAAGGTGCGGCCGTTCAAGCGCTGGCGGCCCATCGAGCAGGCCACGATGGCGTATGGCTATGGGCTATCGGTATCACTGCTGCAACTCGCGCAGGTGTACACGGCGTATGCCGGGGACGGCACACTGCATCCGGCGCGCTTGCTGCTGACGGACGGGGTGGATCGTCAGGGTGAGGGGCAAGCCGGTGAGCAATTCCGCGGCCAAATGAGTGGACAAGCCGACGGTAAGGATGCGCCGCTCGCCGCCGGTGCGGAGCACACGGTGACGACACCTGCGACCGCCCGCGCCGTCCGCGCGATGCTCGAAATGGCGACGGGACCGGGTGGCACGGGACAGGCGGCGGCGGTCGAAGGCTACCGGGTTGGGGGCAAGACCGGGACCGCGCGCAAGCAGGTCGGTGCGTCGTATGCGAAGAACCGCTATCGCGCACTCTTCGTCGGCATGGCGCCCATGAGCGACCCGCGCCTGATCGTCGCTGTGATGATCGACGATCCGGCTGGCCGGGCGTTTTATGGCGGTACCGTAGCCGGACCGGTGTTCGGTGCGGTGACGGGTGGGGCGTTGCAGCTACTCGGGGTGCCGCCGGATGCGTGAGGAGGTTACCGCAATCTACGACGCGTGCGTGCTTTGCCCCGCTCCATTGCGCGCTATATCACCCAGCACTTCCACCCGATTACGCCCATTATTCTTCGCCCGATACATCGCACGATCCGCAGCCTCGATCAACGACTGTCCCATTGCTGCCGCCTCGTGCGCACCACCCACAATCGTGCGCGCCGCCACGCCTATCGATACTGTCAACGCGATCCGCTCGCCATTGTCGTCCTGCAAATCAAGTCGTTCGACCGCATCGCGCACGCGCTCGGCGGCGACCAGCGCGTCGGAGCGGTCCCCCTGCAGCAAAGCGGCAAACTCCTCGCCACCGTAGCGCGCGAGCGTATCGCCGAGCCGCACCTGCTGCCGCACACAGGCAGCGACGGCCGCGAGCGCGCGGTCGCCGGTTAAATGGCCATAGGTGTCGTTGATCCGCTTGAAACAATCGACATCAATAAAGAGGCACGCCACCGGCACCGAATACCGCGCCGCGCGCTGGATTTCCTCGCGCAGCCGTTCATCGAAATAGCGGCGATTGGCGAGCCCGGTGAGCGAGTCGGTCATGCCGAGTTGCTTGAGCCGCTCGCGGTGAGCGACATTGTCGAGGCTCGCCGTGACGATACTGGCGAAGCGTTCGAGGATATCGGTCGCCATGCCCACGGCGAAGCGCGCCGTATCCTGGCTGCCGAGGCACAGATAGCCCGAGACCTTGCCGCCCGCCGCGAGCGGCAACACGATCGCACTGGCCGGCGCCGCTGCATCGCCGAAGAACGTCACACGCGATACAGCGTCCATCGCGTCGACGCGGCCAAGCCAGGGGCGCCCCGTCCCGCATAACCGCGACGCCGCCAGCCCGCCTTCGCGGCTGGTTTTCAGGTGACGCAGGTCGAGCGCCCGCAGGGCGGCAGGTTCGAGCAGATCGCGCAACATGGGCGCGCGATCGTCGAGCCATATGCTCACGCTCGCGAGCGCGAATTCCTGCGGCAAATGGACAAACAACGTATCGAGAAACGAGGCGAAATCCTGCGCACCGATCACGCGCAACTCCACATCCTGGAAGCGGCGCAGCGTGCGCTCGTTGTGCTGCACAGTATCGACAAGCGCGCGCAGGCGATCGGAAAGTGGCGTTTGGGCGAGATTGGTCACGTTATGGAGAGGACAGCGGCGAAGGAAAGGCGGGGTCGGCCGCCTCAATTGCTCTAATAACGGCGATTTTTACGCAGTCTTGAGGGTCATACCGTGCTTGCGCGCCAAACGGCACGACCGGCACAAGACACACGAAGGGCAAACACAACCGCGCCTTTATGAGGTGGTCTTAAGTCTGGCTTAATTTTCCCCTGCAACTATGGCGCTCATCATCCCCTGTTGAGCCGCCTGAATATCGGCGGCGTTTTTTTACCTTGGGGATGCTGTCGGCGCATCGTGAGATGTAGCGTATTCCTCCGAGGGAGATAACACACCATGGTTGAAGATACGGTATTCGAACATCTGCGGGCCATGCCCGGCCACGATTGGGTGCGCCAGATTCAATCCTGCACGGTCTCGGACCCTTGGCAACCGCCGTGGGGACGCTCTTACCGGCTGGTCGAATGGACAATGAAGCACACGCCCGATTCATGCCGCCGTGTGGTTCCCGCCGAAAGCACACCGCTTGAAATCGCTCAAGCGGTGGTTTCGCATATTCCGGGGCGCCGCTTCTGCGGGCAAGGGGAGAGTTGACGTTTGCCGTTGGTCCCGTGCAGCGGCGACACGCGGCTATAAGGCGCCCAGTTAAGGATAGCGAAAAGATAGACGTCGGCTACGCTGAAACCGTCGAGCAAATAATCATTCGCGGCAAGAGTCCTGGCGTCAAAGCAGGATTGGCATTATCGAAGCACCCGGCAGCAATCGAGACGTATTCGGCACCCGTTGCATCCACAAAGCCGCGTCCGAAGCTGGCGGCCCCGCAGTTCCGACAGAACAGGTGGTGCCCGTTGCCGGTTCCGAACTGATAGTCGCCCAGTTCGGACTCGCCGGCCAGCAGGCGGAAATCTTCCGGCTTGACTAACGTCTCCCGGGCGCGCTGCCTCGCGCAGATCCAGCAATTGCATCGTCGACGGCCGACATTCACGTCGATGTCTACCTCGAAACGCACTTTGCCGCAATGGCAACGGCCCCGATAAGTCTTCTTCATGGCTGAATCTCCGCTACCCCTTGATGGGAAAGGCTCGAATGGGATGCTGAGACTCATTCTAGGCAGGGGCTCCTGCCAGCGTGGTGTCAGCAGGGATCGCTTATTGGCGACACAATCGCGGCGAGGCGGCGACCACGCGCGCGACGCAGTGCGTCAGGTCGCGACACGGATCAAATCCGAGGCACAGGCGGCAGCGCCTGATACTCAGTCGCCCGTCAGTGGCTGTCCCGCCGCACACGCCAGCGCATCGTCCAGCCGGTCATTGCCCCAGAACATCTCCGCGCCGACAAAAAACGTCGGCGCACCGAAGATGCCCTTCGTTCGCGCCCGCGCGGTCTGCTCGCGCAGTTTCAGTTTGTTGGCATCGGCGAGCGCGTCGGCGATGATCCTTTGCGCCGGCAAACCCCGTCGCATAAGTACTTCGCCGACGGCATCAGGCGAGTCGATCTCGCGGTCTTGTGCGAAGTTCAACCGCATGACGTCGCGGCAAAATTCGCCTATCCATGGCTCATCGGCCCCCAGCAATGCCACCCGCAAGGGCAGCAACGCGCGACGTGGAAAGACCGACGGTCTGCGCCACGGCAGCGCATATTTTCTGCACTGCCGCTCCATGTCCTGCCACACGTACGCGCCTTTCTCTTTCTGCAACACGAACGGTGACGTTTCAAAGCCCAGGGCCTGAAACACCGGACCGAGCAGGAACGGTTGCCAGCGAATCTTCACTTGATACACGGCGGCTTGCGCCTCGATACGCATCACGCTCAGGTAGCTATAGTTGCTGCCGAAGTCGAACCAGAAATCGATCACCGGCGAACGTTGCCCGGACAAGGGTGTGCTCATAGGACAGGCCTCCTCATTCATACACGACAAGACAGCGCAATTCGATGCCCCCCCGGCGCGGCGCATTCGCCGGCGGTTGCGGGCCGACCTGCCTCAAACGACATTTCGGCGCGGCGCACATGAACGCGAGGAGTATGAACTCGCGAATCGTGAAGCCTACAAATGCCACACAACGCCTCGACTTTGCAATCGTTGACAAACGCCGTCCATGCTTCGTCTTATGATCGGGTCCATCAATTCATTGCGTACAGGGTTACCCCAAATGACCTACCCGTATGACATTCTGGCTGCCGCCTGCCTTTTCATCATCGTCCTGTCTGCGTCGATCATGCTCGCGCTGTCCTGATTGCGGGCTCCCGCCTGGTTGACGTTTCCTCCGCCGCGCCACAACCCCATCGCGTGGCACCGTTCTCACGTGAAATCGTCAGATCAGCGACAATGGTCTGGCTAACTTGCCACCCATACTCTCGAGCCGCGCACGCCCCTTCTCGCACTTGCAGCGACTCGACGCGCCTCGTGTAATCAGGCGACGCTTCCGGCCCCTCGCAGCACGCGGCCTGGGTGAACCGGACCGGTCAGGCACGCTATTAGCAATCGTCAACTTTGTGCTCACCGCGGCCGGTAACGCCGTGCGGCACATCCCCCCCCTTTGCTTTTGCAACGCGAACAGGAGTTTTCCCAAATGATGAATCGAGACAACCCCGTCTGGCTGATCACCGGCTGTTCAACGGGCTTCGGCCGTGAACTGGCGAAACTGGTGCTGGCACGTGGCTGGCGCGCGGTGGTCACGGCGCGAGATGCGTCGAA
>JBEKNG010000480.1:0-5083 GCA_049523075.1 Paraburkholderia sp. | reverse complement strand
GGACGTGAACGCCGTGCCGCCGGAAGGCATCGCGGGCGTCAACGTGATGAACGACGGCAAGCCGATCGAGGGCGTGCCAACCGCCGGCGGCGCAATCGGCATCGGCGCGCTGGCGATCGGCAACGTCAAATATCAGGTGGAACATCGGCTGTTCATTCAGATGCGCACGGGCGGCAAACCGGTCTACCTGGGTTTTCCACAAGCCTTCGACGAAGCCCGCGCCGTCGCAGCCGGCCTCGGCTGAGCGCGCCGCGTGACGATCTGCGCGCTATCGCTAGCGGAGTCACCATGAACTCGCGTCCATCGCTCTCGCATGCGCCATTCGTCGCGGTGGTGGGGCTGTCCGCGCGGATGCTCGCGCAGTCCGCCGCGCGTGCGGGCCTGCGCGTCGCCGCGCTCGATGTGTTCGGCGACCGCGATACCCGCGAGGCCGCGGAACTGTGGTTTGACATCGGCGTCGGCCAACTGTCGATCGACTGCGCGCAGCTCGTGGCGGCGCTCGAACGCACCGCGCACTTGCCTGGAATGATCGGCTGGATCCACGGCAGCGGGCTCGAGCCGTTCGTCGGGCAGTTGTGCCGCGTGCGCGGCCTGCCTCGCTTCATCGGCAATCCTGTGGAAGCAAGCGCCCTGGTGCGCGAACCGCAGCGGTTTTTTGCGCTGCTGGATGCGCTGGATCTTCCGCATCCGGCGGTCGCGTTCACGCGGCCCACGGCTGGGGCCGCTGAAGCGCAAGGCTGGCTGGTCAAACACGCGGACGGTTGCGGTGGCACGCATATCGAACCGGCTACGACGGTCAGCGATTCGCGCGTTCCCGCGCAAGCTTATTTCCAGAGGCAGAGCAGCGGTCGCTCGCTCTCGGCGCTGTTTATCGCCGCTCGCGGCCGCGCGCACGTGCTCGGCTTCGCAGAGCAGCTCACCTGTACGATGGGCAGTCTGCCCTTCGTACATGCCGGGTCGATGGGTCCGATCGATCTGCCGCCACCCGTCGAGGCGCGCGTACGCGCGGCGATCGCCGCGCTCTGTGCGCGGACCGGCCTCGCCGGCATCAATAGCTGCGACTTTCTGCTCGACGGCGACGCGTTCGAACTGCTCGAAATTAACACCCGCCCCTCGTCGACGATGTCGCTCTACGAGACCGCGTCGCCTGATGCATGGCCGCGCGGACTGATCGCGTGTCATATCGAAGCATGCCGCTACGGCCGCCTGCCGGCACCTGTTGCGCCTGCGCCCGCCGCGCGGCGCGCCGGTCAACAGGTACTGTTCGCGCCCCGTCCGTTCGCCGTGTCCCAACCCTTTAGCGACGCGTGTCTGCGCGACCCGCGCTGCCGCGACGTACCGATGCCCGGCACATGGATCGAAGCCGGACAACCGGTCTGCACCCTGCTCGTGCGCGCGGCTTCGGTAGACGCGGTACGGCACGCGCTAGAAGCGCAGCGCGCGCTCGTTCTGCAACGAATCGAAACCTGCCATGAGCCCGACTATGCCTTCATCCAATGCCACTCCTGATGCGCCTCAACCACCGCTCGCCGGTGCGGCCGCGCTGAGCGTCAATGCGCTCAGCGAGCGTCTCGTCAACCGCCTGGTCGACGACGCCGCGCGCTTCGGCGCGACCGTCAGCCACGCGGAAAACGGCACCGTACTGGTGGACGCTGGCGTCATGGCGCCAGGCAGCGTCGCGGCAGGCGTGCTGATTGCGCGCATCTGCATGGGTGGCCTCGGCCACGTCACGGTGCGCGAGAGCCTGGATACGCAGTCGCTGTGGCCCAGCATGATCGAGGTGCGCACCTCGTGGCCCGTGCTGGCCTGCCTCGGCAGCCAGTACGCCGGATGGAGCCTGGCGGCGACCAAAGAACAGACCGGCGGCAAGAAGTTTTTTTCGCTTGGTTCGGGCCCGGCGCGCGCACTGGCCGTGAAGGAACCGCTGTTCGCCGAACTCGGCTACCGCGACAGGCACGAGCGCGGCGTGCTGGTACTCGAGGTCGATCGCCTGCCGCCGCAGGTCGTGATCGACAAGGTGCTGCACGACTGCAGCCTCGCCCCTGAGCGGTTGACGCTTGTCACCACGCCGACACACTCTGTCGCGGGAACGGTACAGGTGGTGGCGCGCGTCGTTGAAGTTGCATTGCACAAAACCCATGTCCTTGGCGTGCCGCTGGACGAAGTGGTGGAAGGCGGCGGCTCGGCACCCTTGCCACCGCCCGCGCCGGACGGCATTCAGGCGATGGGCCGCACCAACGATGCGATCTTGTATGGCGGCCGCGTGCATCTCACCGTGAAGCACGACGCAGTGGCCAAGCAGCTCGCCGCCGAATTGCCCGCCTCGACCTCGCGCGATTACGGCCGCCCGTTCGCAGATATCTTCACGTCATTCAACTACGACTTCTACCAGATCGATCCGGCGCTGTTCGCACCGGCCGAAGTGTGGGTAAGCAGCCTCGAAAGCGGCGCGACCTGGCACGGCGGCCGTGTCGACGCTGCGTTGCTGCACAGCCAATGGGGCGGCAAGCCATGAGCTTATCCGTACCTGGCTCTGTACCTGGCGTGAATCCCGCAAACGCACAAGCGACCCTGCGCATTGCGATCATGACCGACGAGACGGGCTGGCACACCGCACGCCTGAAAAGGGCCTTCCGCGCACGCGGCGCGCAGGCGCGCTGCATCGATCTGGCGGACTGCCGGATCGACACGACGTGGGAACCCCATGGGCTGATGCTGCCGGGTTTCGGCCACACACTGCCCGATGCGGTCTTCGTGCGCGGCATTGCGGGCGGGACCTTCGAGCAGGTCACGCTGCGGCTCGGTATCTTGCACGCGTTGCGCGAGTCCGGCGTCCCGGTCTACAACGATGCGCGCGCGATCGAGCGCAGCGTCGACAAATCGATGAGCAGTTTTCTGCTGCATCGCAACGGAGTACCGACGCCCGCGACATGGGCCGGCGAATCCGCAGCGTTTGCGCAGCGCGTGCTAATGCGCGAAGCAGCAGCCGGACGCCAGGTCGTGCTCAAGCCGCTGTTCGGCTCGCAAGGCCACGGACTCAAACGCCTCGGCGCGAGCAACGCCCGCCATGGCGCGCTCACGCCTCTGCCTTCGCTCAAGTCATACCAGCAGGTCGCGTATCTGCAGCGATATATCCAGGGCGGCCGTCCGGGCTTCGACTGGCGCGTGCTGGTCATTGGCGGCCGTGCCGTGGCGGCGATGCGGCGTGTAGGCGGCAAAGGCTGGATTCATAACTTCGCTCAGGGCGCCACGTGCGAAGCGGCCGAACTTGATCTACCGCTCGCGCAGACCGCGGTGCGAGCCGCGGAGGCACTCGGACTTGACTATGCGGGGGTCGACCTGATTCCCGATCCTTACGACGCCACCCGGCCGCTCGTGCTGGAAGTCAACGGCGTGGCGGCATGGCGCGGCCTGCAGTCGGTCACCTCGGTCGACCTCGCGGCAGCGCTCGTCGACGATCTGCTCCAGCGCAAGCTGCCTGCGCAGCGGCACGAGGTTGGTGGGCTCGCGCGCACCGACGAAGCCACCATCGTGGCGATACATGGACATCATGGCTGAGCCACCCTGTTTCGTCGCGTCCGGGCCCGTTCTCGCCGCTTTCCTTGCGGCCTGCCGGCTCGATGTGGAAACTCCCAAGCCTGGCAACGTCAGCGTGCAAAGCGCCGGACACGGCATGCGCGCGGCCCAGTTCGTCGCCAGCGCAGAGGTAGCCGCCGACGCGCTCCTCACGCACGGCGCGCCGGTCGGTTTGCGCGTGCTCAATGCGGTCACCCGCACGCGCGATGAGGTCGGCTGCAACACGAACCTCGGCATCCTGCTGCTCGTGGCCCCGCTCGCCGCGGCGCTGGAAGACACGGTACGCCCGCTGTCGGCCGACCACTGGCGCGTCGCGACCGAACGCGTGCTCGCGCGGCTCGACGTCGACGACACCCGCCTCGCCTACCGCGCGATTGCGCTCGCCAATCCCGGCGGTCTTGGCGAAGCGCCCGAACAGTCGGTCCACAACTCGCCCACGGTCAATCTGCGCGACGCGATGACGCTCGCCGCCGGACGCGACAGCATCGCCCGCCAATATGCGGAAGGCTTTCGCGACATCTTCGAGACCGGCCTCGCCGCGTTCCGCGAAGTGTCCGCCGATCAGCCGCGGATCGCCACGCTCAACGTTTTTCTCACTTTCCTCAGCAATTGGCCCGACTCTCACATTGTGCGTAAGCAGGGCACGGCCGTGGCGCAGAGTGTCACGCTCGCGGCACGCGAACAGCACGCGCAATGGCGCCACGCGCTCGCGCAACAGCGCCCCGGCGCGGCGGCTCAACCGCTCGACGCATGGGACGCCAAACTGAAGGCTAGTGCCATCAACCCCGGTACCAGCGCGGACCTGACAGTGGCAACGCTGTTCGTCGCCGGCTGCCTCGCATCCGCCTGCAGTGCCGATCCTATGCCGTGCCAGCCGTGCGAACCGCGCATTGGCACGGATCCTGTTAGTTAGTGCCACTGCGCATTAACACGCCGGCCGGCAATCGGGCAACAGGATTGTCACCGGAGCATGTCAGTCAGTCGTCAAGTCACTATTCCACTCATCGGAGGAACAGAATGGCCAAGATCAACCGCGTCCTGATAGGAGAGTCGCTCATCGGCGACGGCAACGAGGTCGCACACATCGACTTGCTGATGGGACCGCGAGGTTCGGCGGCGGAAACCGCATTCTGCAATGCGCTCACCAATAATAAGGATGGCTTCACGTCGCTGCTCGCCGTGGTCGCGCCCAACCTGCTCACCAAGCCGAACACGATTCTGTTCAACAAGGTGACGATCAAGGGCGCCAAGCAGGCCGTGCAGATGTTCGGCCCCGCGCAGCATGCCGTTGCGCTCGCTGTGGCCGACAGCGTCGAGGATGGCACGATCCCGCAGGACGAGGCAGACGATCTGTTCCTGTGCGTCGGCGTCTTCATTCACTGGCAGGCGGAAGACGACAAGAAGATTCAGGAGTTCAACTACCAGGCAACCCGCGAGGCAATCAAGCGCGCCGTGGCAGGTGAACCGAGCGCAGCGGAGGTTGTGGCGAAAAAGGGCAGCGTTGCGC
>JBEKNG010000479.1:0-5093 GCA_049523075.1 Paraburkholderia sp. | reverse complement strand
CCCTCACCCAGTCGGAGAGTTTCACGATGCGTTATAACCAGCTAGGCCGCACCGGCCTGTTTGTTTCTGAACTCTGTCTCGGCACCATGACGTTTGGCGGCGGCGAAGGCATCTGGCGGCAGATCGGCGATCTGCAGCAGGCCGATGCCGAGCGTCTCGTTGGCCGCGCGATCGATGCGGGCATCAATTTCATCGACACCGCCGATGTCTACGCGCAAGGCCTGTCCGAGCAGATCACCGGCCTCGCGCTTAAAAACCTGAAGGTGCCGCGTGACCAGGTGGTGGTTGCCACCAAGGTGTTCGGCGCGACGGCGGAATCCGCCAACACGCGCGGTGCCTCGCGCTACCACATCATGGACGGCATCAAGGCGAGCCTCAAACGCCTGCAACTCGATCACATCGACCTGTACCAGATTCACGGCTTCGATCCGGCCACGCCGATCGAGGAAACGGTGCGCGCGCTCGACACACTCGTCCAGCACGGCCATGTCCGTTACGTTGGGGTCTCGAACTGGGCCGCGTGGCAGATCGTCAAGGCACTCGGTATCGCCGACCGCCACGGCCTCGCACGCTTCGAAACGTTGCAGGCGTATTACACGCTCGCGGGCCGCGACCTCGAGCGTGAACTGGCGCCGATGCTGCATAGCGAAGGACTCGGGCTGATGGTCTGGAGCCCGCTGGCAGGCGGCTTGCTGAGCGGCAAGTACGGCCGCGAGCAGCAGGGCGAGAGCGGCAGCCGCCGCACCACGTTCGATTTCCCGCCGGTGAACCGCGAGCGCGCCTACGACTGTATCGATACGATGCGCGGCATCGCCGAAGCGAAAGGCGTGTCGGTCGCGCAAATCGCGCTCGCATGGCTGTTGCATCAGCGCGCGGTGACGACGGTTATTGTTGGCGCGAAGAAAGTCGAACAGCTCGACGACAACATCGCCGCGACGAAGGTGGAACTGAGTGCGGATGAACTGGCGAAGCTCGATGCGGTCAGCGCGTTGCCCTCCGAGTATCCGGGCTGGATGCTGGAGCGTCAGTGCGAGCCGCGCCGCAATCAGCTGGAGCAGAGCCGCCATCGCTCAGTGAAGTAAGGTAAGGCTGCGGCTGTTGCAGCGCTGACGTTTCAACCCGTCGCCTGGGCCGGCGAGACTTGGCCTAGCCTGGCCTGGCCTCTGGCCGGCCTACCTCTTGCCGAACCAGCGCTGCTCGATCACGCGAATCAGCCCGCACACTATCAACGCGCAGACCGTCCCTAGCGTCACCTGGCCGAGGCGCTCCAGCGCGACTTCCCACGCTGGTCCCGTGCGCGGCACCAGCAACATGATGGTGGCGGTGATGCCGCCAAGGCGCGCCGCGCTGCCGATATTTGCGCCCCAGCAGATGATGATCGCGATCGCGACCGTCACCATGTAGGCAAGGAAATGACCGCCGCCCAGCACGGCGCCGGCGAGTCCGCACACGCCGCCGACCATCGCGCCGATGAACTGGTCAAGCGACAGTTTGCGCGTGTCGACATAGCTATGCTGACTGACCGCGATGGCGGTGATAGCGGACCAGAACGGCTGCTCGGCGTGGAGGTGGCTAGCGAGCGTAAACGCAATGCTGGCGCCCGCGACCGCCTGCAGCGCCATGACGCAGCCTTCAATCAGGCGATCGGGTAGCGGCAGCGATTTCAGGAACGCGAACAGCGAATTCGCGGCGCTCATCCGCGCAGCGCGGCGGGCTTGGTGGGATTCCGTCATGGTGTCGTGGGGGGGGCTGGCGTGATGAAGCATTGAAGTGAGCAATGTATTCTATCGGCTCATGTCGGAGCGCGGCGAGTCTGGGGTGCGCCAGCGAGCGTTGCCTTCAAGGTTGCGGATCACGCCCCCGGTGATACCAGTTCATTAGCGGCGTCGCTGAGACCCCGTGCACCACGACTGAGCCCGTCACGACCGCGAGCGCGAGCGGCAGCAGCGGCAGAATCGTGGCTGCCGGACCGTGCTCGAGTGCATAGGCGAGGTAATAAAACGAACCAATGCCGCGAATGCCGAACCAGCTCATCAGGCGGCGTTGCGCGTGCGACGCCTGTGAGCCGAGCAATGACAGTTCGACCGCAACCGGCCTGATCAGCAGGAACAGCACCACGATCAGCGCGGCGCTTGACCACGTGAAAAACGGTACGTGCAGGTTCGCCAGCACGTTGCCGATCATCGTCATGACGGCGACTTCAGCGATCCGCTCCAGCTCGATCGTGAAGCCCAGCACCGACTCGGCCATATACGCGTGGGCCTTGTCCGGATCGGCGGCGGTCGCGCTCACGTCTTCTGAATCGACGATGCCGATCGTACTGCGCGGCGAGCGCTCTCCGCTTGCCTTATGTTCGACGCGCCGCATCGCGACGCCGGCCGCGAAAACCGCCAGGAACCCATAGGTGTGGGCGAGTTGCGCGCAGCCAAACGACAGCTCGATGAGTCCCAACGCGAAGAAGCCTTCGAGGCCAAGTGCCTGTGCATGATGCGTGCGCAGCCAGGTGACCGCATGCGTGGTGGCCCAACCGAGCATGGCACCGATCGCGACGGCACCGGCTATGCCCCAGAGTGCGCTGCCGGCAAAACGCCACGTCAGCACCGTATCAGCGGAGGCAAGCGGCGCGGCACACAGCGTGAGGCCGAGCATCGCAAACGGTAACGCAATGCCGTCGTTCAAACCGCCTTCGCCAGAGAGCGAGAAACGCAACACGTCGCGATCGCCGGGATCGTGCACCTGGACATCGTGGGCGAGGACAGGATCCGTGGGCGCGAGAATCGCTGCGAGCAGCAGGGCGGGGCCCCAGCCGAGCCGTAGCCCGTACACGCCGAACAGCATCAGCGACGCGATCGTCACTAGCATGGCCGGCACGCCGAGCCGCAATGGCAGCCACCACAGTGCGTCGAACACCGGCACGCGCAAGCGCAGGCCGATGGCGAACAGCGAGACCAGCAAGGCGATCTCTGTCACGACGCGCAGCAGATGCGCGTCGCCGACGAGATCCAGATGCAACAGATTGATAGCGGTGGGACCGAGTGCGTAGCCGATCGCCAGATAGAACATGGCGGCACTGACGGGCAGCCGGCGGAAGGTGGTCGCAGCGATGCCCATGAACACGAGCACGCTGCCGACAATCAGGAACCAGAGGGTTTCGGTATCGTGCATGGGCTGGCCAGCAAGCGTGCGCCGCTTCTACGGCGCGCGGCCCAAGGCGATGCGCAGCTTGCGCTTGGCCTGCTCCAGCGTGGCGCGGCGCGTTTTCGGCAGATTTCGGCCGGCGCGGTTGATATAGAAATTGAGCATCGACATCGCCGACTGGAACGGTGTGCCCTTACGGCGGCGGCTATGAGCGGAAGAGCGTTTCAGCGATTCGGCGATGGACTCCGCGCTGCCAGTCTTGAAGATATCGGCTTCGATGTCCATCGCGTCGCTGGTTTCCATGACATGGTGCGACCAGCGGTTCGAACGCGTCGTCTGCGTCGCGCGTCTGCCGCTGGCCGTCTTGGCAGCGCGGCTCGCGTTGGCCTGGGCGTGACGCTGGCGGGGCGGTCGTCCTGACTTGCTACGCGCGACCGGGCGCTTCGGCTTTTTGCTCACCATGGCTTGCCTCGTGCGGAAATGTGAAAAAGGGGCGCGTCGTCATAGACTCGCCGCCGCCGACGTGTCTTTACAACTTGACGCCGCCGGTTTCCGGGGCGTCCGAGCTGCCCGGCGGAATCGAGCCGACCCCGAGGTCGTCGCGTCCCCAGTACGGTTCGCTGCCGTAGTACTGGTGAACGGAGGTGGCCCAGGTCTGATCGGCCATCGACGGCCAGTGGTCCTTGTCGAAGCCGGGGGCGTTCTTGACCCGCTCCGACGACATGGCGAGCTGGAAGCACTTGCGTTCAGTATCGAGTGTCAGCGCATGCCAGGGAATCGCGAGCAGCTTGTCGCCGATGCCGAGGAAGCCGCCGCTCGACAACACCGCGTAGGCGATCCGTCCCGAGCGCACGTCGAGCATGATGTCCTTGACCTTGCCGACGTCGTCGCCGTCGCTGCTCAGCACCTTGTTGCCGTCGAGCGTGGCAGCCGCCATCACGTCCGGTCCTGGCCCGGTTGCTGACCGGCTCTCCTTGCCGACGATTTTCGCGCCGGTGCCGGTGCCGGCGCGGGTTCCGGTGTTCGTTTCGTTGAGCATGCTCATGATGGGTCTCCCTTTAATCGATGGATGTGCTGTGCCTACAGCAATGGGTGTTCCTTCAGTGACGCGGCGTCTGAGCTGCGGTTTCTGGATGCGAGCTTGCTGCGCGGGATCCATCGTTGATGTCTAACCGGTTTGGCAGGATCGCTGTTTTGCGCGCTAAGGCGCGTAAAAAGCGTCAGTACGATTGCAATTCTTGCGCGCTACCAGCTTTAGGGCCGGAGGCATGGCGCGATATGCCACCGGCGCAACGGGTTCGCGGGGGGTATTCAACCGCTTGCGAATTCGGCTCACTTCTTGCTGCATTGCACACGGTGGAATATCGAGCCGCTGCTCGCACGCGCTGCAGACCCGCTTCGGGGAGCCTTCACCGAGCTCCAGCGGCGCTCGGCGCAACTCGCCGGCTGTGGCGATATCCCCCAGGTGAACTCCCAGCATCTCTTTCGGAACAGCATGACCGCGGACAGACTCAACTCGCGCGCCCCCTCGCGTCACGGCCCCGGTCCGGACCGGGGCCCCGGCAATCAACCGCAGACCGGCCGCGCCGTAGCGCGCGAGCCAGCGCCACCCCAAGCCGTGAGCACGCCGCAGTCGAGCGCGCAGCAGATCAACGGCTTGCAGATCCTGATCGCGTTACTGTTGGCACCGCTCGCGTGGCTCGCCCAGGTGGGCATGGCGGAAATGGTGCTCGGTGGGCCTTGCACCGTGGGCGGCCCGCTGTTCGTCGTGCACGCCATGCCGTTGACGCCTGCTATCGTTGCCGTCGCGAGTCTCGTCTGCCTCATCTTTGGCAGCGTTGGCGCCTTTGTGGCTTGGCGCAATCTGTGGCGCACGGCACACATCCCATGGCGCTTCCCGTCGGCGCTGAGAGGCAGACGCGCCGAGCTTGACTGGTTCCTGTCGCGCGTCTGCG
>JBEKNG010000478.1:0-5095 GCA_049523075.1 Paraburkholderia sp. | reverse complement strand
CGAGCAGCGTATGAATGGCATTCGCCGCCGATTGCCCGATCATGCCTTGATGCAGCACCGAGCGCAGGTCGCGCAGCGGGCGGAAGATTTCCGTTCCAGCCATCAGGATGATCAGCAGCGCTTCCAGGCTCATTGCGCCGTGGCTCACCCGCCACGCGCCGAGCGCGATGGCGGCGGCCGCGCCCAGGCCGGTGCCGAGATCGGTGAAGAAGCGGGTGAGCAGACCGAGCGCCAATACCCAGAAGGTGCTGGCGGACAGCGCCCTCGCACGTCCGGCGAGCTTTTGCGCGAAGGCTCCGCTCTGGCCGAAGGCCTTGAGCGTCGGCAGGCCCTGCACCGCGTCCAGAAACTCTTCGCCAAACGCTTTGAACGCCGCGGCGCGGGCGATGGCTGCGTGCTTGTCAGCGTTGTGGACCAGTATCGGCAGCGCGAGCGTCGCGAGCGCGGCGACCAGCAGCACGGCTGCAGTCGGCACGTCCCAGCAGGCCAGCACCGCGAAGATCACCACCGGTGCGCAGGCGGCAATGACGAGCTGCGGCACATAGGCGCCGAAAAAGGTCTGCAACTGTTCCACGCCGTCGATGACAGCGAGCATCACCCCGCCGGTGCGCTCGGCGCCGAACCACGCCGGACCAAGCTCGGCGATGCGGTCGAACAGACGCGCGCGCAGCACCGACTGAACGCGGCCGGCCGTGCCCTGCGCCAGAACAACCCGGCGATGATCGAGCCAGGCTCGCAGCAGCATGCAGGCCACCGTGCCCGCCGCCGCAAGCGCCACCTGCCGCGGCGCCGCCCCCGCGAAAGCAAGCGCAAGGACGCGGCCGAGGAAGACGAAACGCAGAACGCCAAAGCCCATCGCGATCAAACCTAGTCCTACCGCGCCGGCCACGCGCCACCGTAGACCGGCCATCATCATCCACAACCTGCTGTCGAAATACATCCCTGTCTCCAGTCAATTCATTCAGTGCCACATCGGGTTTATGCGACCTTACCGTGCGCCGGAGAGTCAGGCAAAAGATGGTTTTTCAAGGGGTGTTGAATCTCCTACAATACCCACCTATGTCCAACATCCCTCCACTCCCAGCGTTACGCGCCTTCGAGGCGGCGGTGCGGCTCGGCGGCTTTGCCCGCGCTGCGGCTGAGCTGAATGTGTCGACTAGCGCCGTCAGCCATCAGATCCGTAACCTCGAAGAATTGCTGGGCGCCCGGCTTGTCGAGCGCAGCACCGGCATTGGCGGCATCCGTCTGACGCCAGCCGGGGCCAGCCTGCTGCCCGCTGCAAGCGGTGCGCTGTCGCTGCTGGAGGACGCGTGTTCGCAGATCAAGGGCGTCGCCCGGCAGCTGACCGTCTCGGCCAATGTGCCGTTTTCGGCCATGTGGCTCGCGCGCCGTCTTGCCGAGTTTTCAGGCCGCCATCCCGAGACCCGGCTAAACGCCATCGTTCAGGATGCCGAACCGGATTTTGCCCGCTACGACATCGATCTCGCCGTCGTGCACGTACCGGAACGCGCGCTGCGTCCCGATGACGTCGTGCTGTTGCAGGAGGAAGTGTTTCCGGTGTGCAGCCCCGAGCTGCATCCGTTCGCCTCCACGGCGGTGTGTCGCTGCCGCCTGCTGCAGGAGGCGCACGAGAATTCCCCTGAAATCGATTGGCGCACGTGGTCGGCGGAATTCGGGCTGCCTGACGACTTCGAAACGAAGATCGTTCGCTACAGCAGTTTCACTCAGGTGATTGGTGCAGCCATTGGAGGCGCAGGGCTCGCGCTGGGGCGCTCGCCGCTGATCGACCCTGAACTGAGCAGCGGGCGCCTCGTGCGGCTCTTTCCCGACCGGTCGCGCCCGGCTTCGTGGCGTTTCGTCCTGCGCCGAGGGCCAGCGCGCCGGCACCGGATGCTTGATCCGCTGATTGATTTCCTCCGCGCGGAGGCTGCCGTACCGGCAATCAGCCCGGTTGTCTCAAAGTGATGCGTCAACCAGCGCGTTGACAGCGCCGGGTGAAACGGCCGCGCGCGCCTTCACGGCGGACCCGGCCGGAACCCACCCACTTACAGGGGCTTGATATCAGCGGCCTGCTTGCCTTTCGGCCCCCGTTTGACCTCGAAGCTCACCTTCTGATTTTCCTGGAGCGATTTGAATCCCTCCGCGCGCACTTCGGAGAAATGCGCAAACAGATCGTCGCCGCCGTCATCCGGCGTGATGAAGCCAAATCCCTTGGCGTCGTTGAACCACTTGACAGTACCTGTTGCCATAAACGTTCCTTGCAGTTTTCCGGGGCTGGGCCACGACGTAGGCGTTTCGCGCAAGGAGCGCTCCGTTGCTGTCGGGCCCAGATTTGCACCGTGGTATTTTCAGTGACCCGGCGCTGAGAAAACGATACGAGAGATCGAATGGTCGGGAAACGAAGCAATGCTTCTATGGTTATAAGCCGCCCGTAAGCTCTCCAAACGACGGCCGCCAGCGCGGGCAGGCCGAGCCATCAGTTGTACGCGAGGAACCCTGTAAAACCTCAGGCCAGGTCGAGCGGGGCGCGCCACGTCTGCGGGCTGGTCCACGCCAGTCCGCTCAAGCGATCCCGATTCGGGTTCGCCGGAGGATGGTTGAATGCATCGCCCACCGGGCCACGTAGCGAAACCTTCCGGCCGGCAGCGTTGAGCCGTCTGATGATTTCGGCAAGCGTACCGTCGGCTTGCCACTCTTCAAAGCGACGCCGGCAGGTCGGCCGCGACGGATACCACCCGGGCATTCTCGACCAGCCATGCCCGGTCGATAACGCCCACAGCACCGCGTTGACCACCGCGCGCGGGTCCATACGCCTTCGACCGGAGCGGTCAGGCGGCGCCACTTCATTGCAGAACAACCCCTCGATCAGGGCCCATTCGCTGTCTGTCAAATCGTCAAACTGAATCATGTCGTCTCTCAGCGAAGCTCATCTCGACCTTCGAAACGCGGATAACAACGCGGCGTTTCCTGCGAAGCTCGGGATATTACGTGCGGTCCGCCGTTCGTCGAAGTGATCTTTCGCGTAAAGCAAAGATTCGAGTGTGGATAGAGGCTGAGCTTTGCCGCCTAACGTCGAGCAAGATGACGTGTCCAGTCCAGCTCAGGTCGATCTCCAGCGGGACGAGAGTCACAAAGACGCCGCGCTGCTATGGATATGCGAAAAAATTGGTTCGGCACGGTCGCATGATTGCGGACACTCGATATGTTCAAATCGACCTGCAGACCATCATGAAGGGATTCGGATATCACCCCCATCGAACGCTCGATGGCGCCTCGGACAACACCGAAGCGCCATCGGACCCGCGTCGCGTGTCCGTCAAACAGGTAGCCGTTGTGCTGCTCGTCGGTGCCGTTCTGGCATGCATCCACAGGGAAATTTCCGGTGCAAGCGATGGATCACTGGTTTCCATCTTCACCAGCTACGCCGGTGGCACGCTGCACCATCTTGCGTCGATCCTGTTCAACCGCGGCTCATGATGCAATCAGTAGACGCATTCGAGCAACGGCGCTTGTCGCCTGTCAGGCGGCGCGCCAGTCGTCCTGCGGACGCGGGACATAGACAGCGGTGCGGCCACCATCCGGGGGCACGCTGATGGCCACGGACGCCCAGGGCCTGCGGTTAACAGGATCAGACGAATCTGCCGCAGCGCTCGACCGCGCCATCTCGGACTACCTCGGCTGGAAGGGTGACCCCATCGCCCAGTTACAGAACGCCGTAGATCAGGACCCCAACTTCGGTCTGGGTGCGAGCGCCATCGCTTCGCTGTTTTTGCTGGGCGGATTTCGCGGCGACCATCCGCGCGTCACCACCGCTCTCAGCGCAGCCGAACATGCCGGCGTCGACGCAACCTCGCGCGAATCCCGCCATCTCGCTGCCGCGAAGACGTTGGCCGCAGGTGGAATCGCCAACGCGATCAATCTCTGGGAAAGCATCCTCGTCGACCATCCGACCGATGCGCTGGCATTGCGCTTCGCTCACGACGCTTACTTCTGCCTCGGTCAGTCGCTCAGCATCCGCGATTCCATTGCGAGGGTTCTGCCGCACTGGGACCCGCAGGGCGAAAACTACGGCTATGTCCTCGGTCAGTACGCGTTTGGCCTCGAAGAAGCGGGCGAACTGCGTCGCGCGGAAGAAATCGGTCACGCCGCCATTGCGCGCAATGCCGAGGACGGTTGGGCCATTCACGCGGTGGCACACGTGCTCGAAACTGAAAGTCGCCAGGCCGAAGGCATCGCGTTCCTCCAGGCCGCCCATCCGGGCTGGAGTCGCGCCCATGCGCTCGCCGTCCATAACGGCTGGCATCTCGCCCTTTATCTGATCGAGGAAGGACGCTTCGACGAAGTGCTGGCCGACTACGACCAATACGTTGCGCCGAAGCTGGCAGGCGACTGCCTGCTCGATCTCGTCGACGCCTCCGCCCTGCTCTGGCGACTCGAACTGGCAGGGGCTGACGTCGGCGAGCGCTGGGCTCCTCTCGCCGCCCAATGGCTGACCCATGTCGACGACCATGTGCTGGCATTCAACGATCTGCATATTGCACTCGCCGTTTCGCGCGCCGGCGACCGGCTCGGTGTCGAACGCCTGCGCCGCTCGCTCGACCGCTACGAGCGTGACGGCCAGGGCGACAACCGCAACGTAACCGCTGAGGTCGGCCGTCGCCTGATCGATGGCGTGCTCGCTTTTGCCGCGGGCGAATATGCCCGCGCCGTCGAACTCATCCAGCCCGTGCGCTACCAGGCAAACCGCATCGGCGGCAGCCACGCGCAGCGAGACCTCATTACGCAAACCCTCATTGCCGCCGCCGAACGCGCTGGGCAACTCAGCCTGACCCGCGCGCTCCTTGCCGAACGTATCGCGGTGAGACCGACCGAACGCACCAGGCAGCATTACGCGAGGGTCGGCGGGGTCGGCAACTTTTCTTTTAACGCTATCTGATTGACGGGATCTTTCGCCATGTTTGCATTGAAGAAAGCCGGCTCGCGCCGGACGTTCCTGAGGAAGCTTGCTGCCTTCGCATCGCTCACGATCGCCAGCACCCTGGCGAGTTCCTCGGGATTGGCGGCGAGCGGCGCCGCGACCGGCGAGCCCTTGTAC
>JBEKNG010000477.1:0-5104 GCA_049523075.1 Paraburkholderia sp. | reverse complement strand
GTTCTCGAACCAGTTGCTTAAAGTGCTCAGTGCGTTCGTGCTCGGCGAGCGCTTCGCGGCTCGCCCAACGTTCGAAGAAGACAAATTGATCGGCGCGGTCGAGGTCGCGATGCGGCGTATAAAGCAGGCAGCCCGGCTCGGCACGACTCGGCGCCACACAGCGCAATAGCGCCTGCTCGATCGCGTCAGCGGTACCGGGTTTGCCTTGCACGATTGCGACTACACGGATTTCGGATGACATGCGGTGCTCTCCTTGACAAAGGGTCACGAGTGTAGCGCCATCTCGGCGATCACGCTCGCGAGCCGTCAGGGCACAAGGAACAACGCCGATATGTAAATGACCAGCGACACGACAAAAGTGATCGCCGTATAGCCCATCACGCGTTGCAACCGGACGCCTGCCATAACGACGATAGGAACAGCCCAAAATGGCTGGAGCATATTGGATACGTTCTCGGCCATCGCGACGCCCATCGCGCTACGCGCGACAGACGCGTGCAAGCTAAGCGCCGCAGGCACGACAAAGGGTCCTTGTACCGCCCAGTGGCCGCCTGCGCTGGGGACCAGAAACGTAATAATCAGCGAACTGAGGAAACTCCATACAGGCAACGTTGTGGCATTCGCTACGGCAACGAATCCTTTGACAAATACTCCGACCAGTCCCGTGCCTGTCATGATGCCCATTATTCCGCCATACACCGGATATTGCAGCAGCATCGCACCGGTCTGTTTTGCACCTTCGCGCAGAGCGTCGGCATACGCGATAGGCGAGCCCCGAAGCGCCAGACCAATGAGAAAGAAGATCAGGATCGTGTTGTTAATGTCAAGAGAAAATCCTTTCTTGCTCCAGGTAACGATCAGATATCCAACCCCCAGGACGAGCGTCACCAGTACGCCCAGGACCGACCGTTCCATGCGGGCGGCTGGAGACGAAGGGCTACTGCGGGTTCCGCCGTGGCTTTCCGGTTCTGCAGTCACGGCTGGTTCTGAGTAGGCTTGTACGTTGTCTCCCTTGGGATGCATCAGGACAAATATTGCCGCCATCACCAGAACAACCAGTATTGTGGGGATCAACACAAACGGCGCGAAGATTGTTTCGCTAAGCGGCACAACATGCCCTGTGAACTTGTCGACGAGGTTCATTGCATTGGCATGCGTCGCCTGAGAAAGCGGGATTGGACTCGAGAGGTCGCTATTGCAGACCGACCAGGCGGAAAAGCTTCCTGCGACCAACCAACCGAAGTCGACTCGGGTCCGCCTTCCGATTTCACGCGACAAAAAGGCCGCGACCACCAGACCTAGCGCCAAGTTTAGCCAGGCGGCAACGGCGACGACCGGGAAAACCAGCAGCACGGCATGCGTCGGCGTTGTCACCCGCGACGCCAGGAGGCTGAGGCCCTTACGGATTGCCGGGGCGTCTGCGACAACATAACCTGTCGCCAGCATCAATATCATCTGGGCAGTAAATCCCAGGATGGCAAACACGCCGTCATACCAGGAATCAAGGATAGTAGGAACGGATCGATTAGGGGCAAATATGGCCGCTAACAAAACCACAATGAACGTCAAACCGATCGACAGCACAAATGGATCCGGCACGACCTGTTCGAATATGTAAACCAGCCTCCCTATGATGCCCGGTCGCCGCATGTCATCGTAAGTCAGGTCATTCAGATTGTTCCTGGTCTGCACTTTTTTGTCTCGCATTATAGTTTTGGTCAATCGGGCGCGCGGTCTTCACCTTCCCCGTCAACAATGCGAAGTGCCGCCCACTTCGCGTTGCTCTCAGCCTGGTTGGGCATGCGTCTTAGGCACTTTCAGCTCGCGTTGGGAATCGCGCCAGACTGCACCGCAAGCAGGCGCCAGCCATCGGCCTTGCGCACCCAGACGGCCAGTGCGCGACTGTCGAACGCTCTGACTACGCCCCGTGAGATCAGGCGAATCGACATCTTGCAAAACACCAGCACGACATCCCCATCGGCCTGAATTCGCTGGTCCGCGCGATCCACGCTTTGGTAGTCCCACACACCCGTTCGCAAGCCTTCCAGGTAGCTCGATTTGGTATCCGAAATGCCGGTCGAGTGCATGTAAATCAGCTTGTCATCCAGCAAGCGGTCGAGCGTCGCAACGTCTTTCCCCACCATCGCTGCAAAGCGCGCGTCTTCAAGTTGCTGGATCTGTTCGCTTACCTGACTTTCTTCACTCACTTTTCAAGCTCCCAAATAGACGGCTCGGACAGCCTCGTCGCTGCCGAGCGACTTCATGTCGTCGCCCGACATCACAATCTCGCCGTGGGCAATGACGTAGGCGGAATTGGAAATGGCCGCCGCCTGGTGAAAACTCTGCTCCGCCATCAACACCGTCAGGCCGCGACTTTCCTTCAGCATGCGGATCTGCTCGATGGTCTGCTTGACAATGGCCGGCGCGAGCCCCACCGAAGGTTCGTCGATCAGCAGAATGGAAGGTTCGGTCATCAACGCACGCGCAATCGCAACCATCTGCTGCTGACCGCCGCTCATCGCTGCCCGAGCGCACCCGGACAATGCCGAGGATCGCGTTGATGAGCGTCGACTTGCCGTTGCCGTTGGTGCCGAGCAGTGCGACCCATGTGGCCGTCGGGGACGTCAAGCGATACCTTGTGCAGCACGTTGACGGCACCGTACCCGGCGACCACGTCTTGGAGAGTCAGGCTAGTCACCGATGTAGGCCCTCTGTACTTCGGGATGCCGAACGATTTCGTCCGGCGGCCCGGCGGCAATCAGCTTTCCCGACACGATGCAGAGCACCCGCTCGGAGAAACGCATGATGGCGCGCATGATGTGTTCGATCATGATGACGGTGATGCCGCGATCAGCGAGTGCGAACAGGATCTCGAGCACCTCGTCCACCTCGCTGGCGGATAGCCCCGCCATCGCCTCGTCCGACACCAGCAGGCGCGGATTGATAGCCAGCGCTCGCGCCAGTTCGAGCTTGCGCAGTTCGATCTGCGAGAGCGCCCCGCATCCTTCGTCCGCCTTGCCGGCAAGCCCCAGACTGTTGAGGATTCGCAACGCGGATTCACGCAATTCCGCTCGCGCTGGGCGCTCCGTCGTGCGTGCATCGTATTCGAGCGGCACGTACAGGTTCTCGACCAGCGTCATGCCGTGAAACGGCTGCGGGATCTGGAATGTCCGGGCGAGTCCACGTTGTGCGCGCCGATGGGGCTGCATGCGCGTCACATCCTCGCCACCGAAAACCACCCGCCCGCTTTCAGGGCGCAACCGGCCCGCTACGCAGTTGATCAAAGTCGTCTTGCCCGACCCATTCGGGCCGATGATCCCGATCCGCTCACCCGCGCCAATCTCCAGCGAGATATCGGACAGCGCAACAAAACTGCCAAAGCGTTTCGTCAGGTTGTGGACAGCCAATAGCGTCTCGCTCATGCCGCCCTCCTTCGGTGGGCGGCGCGTTTGCCGCGCCGCGGGTACTTCCACTTCTTCAGCAAGCGGTAGAGTCCGCCAGGCATGAACACCACAGTATCCGGTGCGTTAATGGCCGCAACGATCAACGCCATCCCAAGCAGCACGCGGCCGCGTTCCTTGGCGAACGGAACGGCTTCGCGTTCTGCGCGAATAACCTTGTGGCAGGCAAGCCAGCCGCACCCACCGCCGCCGTTTCCATCATCGCGCGGGTAAAGCTTCTCCTGTTCAACATGATGCGTCTCCATATTTGTAGTATTCTTGTCGAGAGCCCGCTGTGCGGTCCACGCTAAAGCCGTCGAGGGTCGGCGGCTAAACCTTCAGGCCTGAGAGCCCGGCAATCACCTTCGCGCAAGCAATGTAGTCTTCGCCGCCAAAACCGCAGGCTTCGGTGGCCGACATGAGTTGTTCGACCGCCGCGCCCAGCAAGACCGGTACGTTCAGCTCACGCGCGCCATCGGAGATCAGCTTGAGGTCCTTGCGCATCTGAACTGTTGTAAAGGTCGGCGTGAAATCCCGGCGTTCGAGCGCGTCTGCCTTGAACTTCAGATGCGGCGAGCCGATCGCGCTTGCGGTGATCGCATCGAGTGCGACCTTCGGCGCGATGCCCCCTTTCGTGCAGAGTGCGTAAGCCTCGCCAAGACTCGCGACGAGTGTGGTCACCATCAGGTTCACGGCGAGCTTCATCACACGCGCCTGCTCCGCGTCGCCCACCACGCGGATCGTCGACGCGTAGGCGGAGACAATCGGTCGTGCCTGCTCGATCACCGCTTCTGGACCCGAGATAAACGTGGTCAACGTGCCATTCGCTGCCGCCGTTACCGAGCCGGAAATCGGTGCACGTAGATAGCCGAGTTGCCGTGAGGCGACGGTCTTCGCAATCGCAGCGGACGCGCTAACCGAGATCGTGCTGGTCTCGATCAGAAGCGTGCCGGGCCTCGCATGCATCAGCGCACTGCCATCGCCAGCCAGGACCTGCAACGCTGCGGAATCATTGGGCAACGAGCTGACGATCACGTCCGCACGGCTCACCGGCTCTTCAAACGATCCCGACACCTCCAGGTTTTGGGCGCGCGCCGCGGCCCTGCGCTCGTCGCTGATATCGAATACCTGCAGCGTATGCCCCGCGGCGGCGACACGTATCGCCATCGGTTCTCCCATCTTGCCGAAGCCCAACCACACTATGTTCATCGCTTTAGCTCCTGATTGTTTTCGTTGTTCGCATCACCGGTCGCCTCGCCCGTCAGATACGGGTTGCCGCGACGCCATAACCACGGATGGATCTCCACCTGCGCAAACAGCCCCGCCTTCGCGTACGGATCGGCGGCCATGAAATTCTCGACGGTTGCGAGCGCAACCGCTTCGAGGATCAGCAGCGACCCCACTTCGGCGCCGCCTTCATCGAGGAGCGGTCCGGTCTGGAGCACGCGCAATCCGTCGGCCGCGGCGTCGAGGTGAGCACTGTGGCGGGTTTTCGTTTGCGCGCGCAGATCAGTCTTGCCCGGATGATCTTTGGCAATGACGGCGAAGAACATGGCGTTATCCGATACGGGTGAGGACGAAGTCATTCGCCAGTTCCCAGAAAGGTCCGTGAACACCGAACTTCTCCGCCGCCTCGGGTGAATCGTTGCGCTTGAATTCGCGGA
>JBEKNG010000476.1:0-5106 GCA_049523075.1 Paraburkholderia sp. | reverse complement strand
CCCGGCATGGCGGGCGGGTCCGCGGGCTTTTCGACGAAGCCGGTGACGCGGCGGCTCGCGTCCACGTGCATCACCCCGAACGCGACCGCGTCCATGCGTGGCACCTCGATACAGCCTACTGTGCAGTCCGCGCCGCTTTCGACGTGGTCGGCGATCATGCGCGTGTAATCCATCTTGTAGATGTGGTCGCCCGCCAGCACCACCACGTATTTCGGCCGGATCGAGCGGATGATGTCGAGGTTCTGGAACACCGCGTCCGCCGTGCCGCGATACCAGTGCGCGCCTTCGACGCGTTGCTGCGCGGGCCACAGATCGATGAACTCGTTGAATTCGCCGCGCAGGAAACCCCAGCCGCGCTGCACATGCCGAATCAGCGAATGCGCCTTGTACTGCGTGACGACCGCGATACGGCGGATGCCGGAGTTCAGGCAATTGGACAGCGCAAAGTCGATGATCCGGTACTTGCCGCCGAAGTGCACGGCCGGCTTGACGCGTTTGTTGGTGAGCGGGCCGAGCCGCGTGCCGCGTCCGCCCGCGAGGACGATGGCGAGGGTGGTGCGTTGCAGATCGTTGAGGCTTGCCGGAGTTTCCATGCTTTGTGTCTCCTTTGTTGACCAGAGTTGGCGCTTTGGCGCCTTACTCCGGTCCCATGCAACTGGGTTGCTGGTGGTGAGCCCCGGATGGTTATGCTGGCTGTTTTTCTTATCGATTCTGGCCCAGATGCTGTGTTCTGTCGTGGTGCCTTAACGATCCTTTGCTATTTTTAGCACCGAACTGCCACCGGCGAATAGTCTGGATTGTGTGGATGCCCAACGAATCCTGAGGTATCGCAACATATCGGTGTCCTGCGCAAGATCGCAGCCGACAATCGCCGCGTCCGTGCGGCACGGCGCATAGCTGGGCAATTCGTCAGTGCAATATGCGTGCCAATGGGGCCGGCGCGGGCGCAGCCTTGGCTCAAAGCAGGATTTCGTGCTCCCACGTAGAATCGGCGGCTCCGCTCCTCGGCGGGTTGGGCGCTTGCCCGCCGGGATTCTCTTGCAGAATCTGACTCCGCCAGACCCCATGCCTATCAATTTCAGCCGTCATCCCCTGGTTGCGTTGTTGTGCGCTTGCGCGTTGGTCTCCTCTACCTTGTCTGGCGCGGTGCGTGCCGCGACCGGCAGCGAGCCTGCCGAGGCGAGTACCGCCGTCGCCGGCGACGACGGTCCTGCCTACGGACCCGAACTACAAGGTTTCGACTATCCGGCGGCGGTCGAACAATTCGACTTCACGTCGCAGGGCGTGGCATTGCATATGGCCTATATGGACATCAAGCCGGTCCACGCGAACGGACGCACGGCCGTGCTGCTGCATGGCAAGAATTTTTGCGCCGCCACATGGGAGCCCACCATCCGGCGTCTGAGCGAGGCGGGCTACCGGGTGATTGCCCCGGATCAGATCGGCTTTTGCAAATCGAGCAAGCCCGAGCACTATCAATACAGTTTCCAGCAACTTGCGCGCAATACGCATGCGCTGCTCGAGTCGCTGGGCGTGAGCCGCGCTACCCTGATCGGCCATTCGACGGGCGGCATGCTGGCGATCCGCTATGCGCTGATGTATCCACAGGAGACGCAACAACTGGTGCTCGTCGATCCGATCGGTCTTGAGGACTGGAAAGCGAAAGGGGTGCCGTCGCTGTCCGTCGACCAATGGTACGAGCGTGAGCTGAAGACGACCGCCGACGGCATTCGCCGCTACGAGCAGGCGACCTACTACGCGGGGCACTGGCGCGCCGATTACGAGCCATGGGTGCAGATGCTGGCGGGCATGTACCGCGGGCCGGGTAAGCAGATTGTGGCGTGGAATTCCGCGCTGCTGTACGACATGATCTACACGCAGCCGGTGGTCTATGAACTAGGCGAACTGCAGATGCCAACGCTGTTGTTGATTGGCCAGAAGGACACGACGGCGATCGGCAAGGATGCCGCGCCGCCCGACGTGCGCGCGAAGCTCGGCCACTATCCGGAACTGGGGCGGCTCGCCGCGCGGGCGATTCCCCATGCGACGCTGGTCGAATTCGCAGACCTGGGCCACGCGCCGCAGATGCAGGACCCGCAGGCGTTTCACGAGGCGCTGCTCGACGGACTAGCGGCGTTGCCGGCTAATCCATAACGAGGATGGACGCGGCGTCGAGCCTCTGTCTTATTGCTGCCGCGTCCTGATCACTTTCCACTGACGATTGCTTCACGCACTTGCGCGGCAATTTCAAACGACCGCAGCCGTGCGGCGTGATCGTAGATCAGCGCGGTCAGCATCAATTCGTCTGCGCCGGTCTGCTCGATCACGGATAGCAATCCCGCCCGCACCGTATCCGGATCGCCGATCACCGAGCACGCCAGCGACTGCGCGACGCTGCTCAATTCCATCTCCGTCGCTTCGATCCGGTCGACTGGCGGTTGCAATTGTCCCGGCGTGCCACGCCGCAGATTGACGAACTGTTGCTGCAACGACGTGAAGAGACGCCGGGCTGCTTCGTTAGTGTCGGCCGCGAACAGATTCACGCCGATCATTGCATAGGGCTTGTCGAGCGTCGCCGACGGACGGAACTGCGCGCGGTACAGGCGCAGCGCGGTCAGCATATGGTCTGGCGCGAAGTGCGAGGCGAACGCGAACGGCAAGCCGAGCGCCGCTGCCAGTTGTGCGCTGAAGAGCGAGGAGCCGAGCAGCCACATCGGCACGTGCAACCCCGCGCCTGGCACCGCGCGTACGCGTTGGCCCGGTACTGCTTCCGCAAAGTAGCGCTGTAGTTCGACCACATCGTCCGGGAACGTGTCCGCGCTGCCTTGCAGATCGCGGCGCAAGGCGCGCGCGGTGGTCTGGTCCGTGCCGGGGGCGCGGCCGAGGCCCAGATCGATGCGGCCGGGGTAGAGCGAGGCGAGCGTGCCGAACTGTTCGGCAATGACGAGTGGTGCGTGATTCGGCAGCATGACGCCGCCCGAGCCGACGCGGATGGTCTGGGTGCCGCCCGCCACATGGCCGATCACCACCGAGGTCGCCGCGCTGGCGATGCCGGTCATGTTGTGATGCTCGGCGAGCCAGAAGCGGCGGTAACCCCACTTTTCAGCGTGCTGGGCGAGATCGAGCGTGTTCGCAAACGCCTGCGCCGCGTTCGCGCCGACGGTGATGGGGGAGAGGTCGAGAACGGAAAAAGGGATCATGGAAAATTCGTCCGAAGCCTCGCGTCGGCCTGAAACGCGTGGAGCGAAGTGCTCACACGCCGTAAGGCCGTCGACAGCAAAGGCAAAAACGGATTGTGCCAAAGCGTATTCATTCCCGCTGACGGGCTGCACAAGTCCACAACTGCAACAGGGTGTTGCGGTAGCCGGGACCGGGGCTGGCCTGCGCACGGGGATGCGGATAGGCGGGAGACACAAAAAGCCGGGCCAGGTGCGGCAATTAGTCCAATTGATTAGATCATTAACGTCAGCCGACGATTAATTTTCAAAATGCCGCGATTATTGTCAAACCAACAATTCAGCGTTAGACAGCCGTAAAAGGTGCTGTCCGGATCGGTAAAACGCGGATCATTTGACCGCGTGCCTCAAGCAAGTCTTCGCGAGCGCTGCTACAATTTTTCCGACCCATGAATGAGCGTGCGATTGTCATTCAAAGGCGCAACACGCTTGGCGCTCCGGTAGCGTTGGCGGCGCCTTTTAACCTTGTGTTTTCAACGTCCTGCGGCGGCTGACAGAAGCGCGACGAGATCGGTATTTTGCAAGCTTTTTGCAATTGGCTGCAGATCTCTGTCTAAATGCTTTCGACTATCTGTCATATGTCAGATGAAGTATTACTGAAAATTACATGGAATGCATTTGCACGCTTTGCTTAAGGAAGCGGCTCAATTCGACGCCGATTGTTCTGACGCAATAAAAGGAGTTCCGATTGTGCGAGCGAGTGTATTTGCGTATGTCTTGTTGACTAGTTCTGCCATCGCGGGATGGCGGACCACGCAGAGTCGGAGTGGGAGTCAATGACGGTGCATTCGCTATCTGGTATGGAGTGGCTGCTGGTTGGGTTGTGCTGTGCCGCCACGGTGTATGCCGGCGTTGCCGCTGTCGCGATGCCTTTTTTCAGCAAGCGTTTCGGCGGCCGTCATGTGGGTTGGACCTCCGTCAGCGTGCTCAAGCCGCTGTGCGGGATCGAGCCGCGTCTGTACGAAAACCTCGTGACGTTCTGCGAGCAGGCCCACCCGTGCTATCAGTTACTGTTCGGCGTGTCGTCTCCGGTCGACCCGGCGATTGCCGTGGTGCGGCGCTTGCAGGCGGACTATCCGCACTGCGACATTGAGCTCGTGATCGATTCGCGCGTGCACGGCAGCAACCTGAAGGTCAGCAATCTGATCAACATGGCGCGGCGCGCGCGCCATCACGTCATCGTGCTTGCTGACAGCGATATTGCCGTCGAGCCGGACTACCTCGACACGGTCACTGCGCCGCTCGCGGACCCCGACACGGGTGTCGTCACCTGCCTGTACCGGGCGCAGAGCGTGGGCGGATTCTGGCCGCGGGTGGGTGCGTTGTTTATCAACGAATGGTTCGCGCCGTCCGTGCGCGTCGCACATGCGGGCGGCTCGCGCCGCTTCGGCTTCGGTGCGACCCTGGCGTTGCGCCGTACGACGCTCGGGGACATCGGCGGCTTCGAGACCCTTAAAGACTGTCTTGCCGACGACTACTGGCTGGCCGAACATGCGCGCAAGCTCGGCCTGAACACCGTGTTGTCGCCGGTGATGGTGGCCACCGACGTGATCGAGCCTACTTTCACCACGCTGTGGCTGCGTGAGATGCGCTGGTTGCGTACGATCCGCTCGGTGAATCCGTCGGGGTTCGCTTCGCTGATCATTACATTTACCTCGCCGTGGCTATTGATTGGTGCGTTGCTTGCGGTGGGGCTGAACAGCGGGCTGATCGCTGGGGGCGGCCATCCCTTGATGGCGCTGACGCTATCGGTCAGCACGGCGACCGGTGTCGTCGCGCGCGTGTTGTTGCATGCGCGCAGCGCCCGTATTTCGCGGACCTTCTGGCGCGACCTGCCGTTGGTGCCGTTGCGCGACACGTTGCTCGCGCT